>CAZPCO010000033.1:0-16463 GCA_964585025.1 uncultured bacterium
ATTTTCGCATTTACCGCAATTATTACGGTAAGGTTCAGGCGCTGGTAGATTCAAAGATTGCCCGCAATAGCTTCGATAGCGTTTTTGGGCCGTCGGGGCCATACGGGCGACTGAATCTCGAAATGAATCAGTTCGATGGCAGCGTTTCGCAGTTGTATCGTAACTGGCTTGGCTATTCGCAATACAGCCTGCTTATCTACCATGCGGCAACCATCGAAGAAATGTCTGACCCGGTCAGAGCCGCTGTATTTGATTATATTCGTGCCGGCGGTTCGCTTCTCATTATTGGCAAAGTTAGACTGCCGGCTGATTTTGTTCGCATCTCTGAAAGCGTGGAAATGGCAACCAGCGCCGGTGGCTTCGGCAGGGTCGCAATGGTCAGCGGGGCATTTTTCCCGACTGAAGCTAAAAATGCCGACCAGGGAGAAACTGAAAATCAATCATCTGACCAGCAACCAGAAAGCATCGACGACTCTCTGAGCTCTCTTGGGCCGCCACCCGCTCCGGCCCTTGACATCAGAACCAGCAACCTGTTTTCGAATACAACGCTCAAACATGTTTCGCCGCTGACATTCAAAGACGAAGAAGTCGCGACCGTATCGGCGCGCTGGCTGATGCTGGTCATCTATCTGTTTGCCTTCATTATCGGACCGGTAAACGTTTATGTTCTCTACCGGATGGGCCGCAGAATCATGGTGTTTCTGACGGTGCCGGTGGCTTCGATTGCCTGCTGCGGCTTCATTTACTTTTATTATCTGATGTTTGAGAGCTCAACCCTGCTCGTCAAACGTCAGACTCTGACTCTGCTCGATGAGCGGGAAAGCCGGGCCATAACCCTGGGCAACTATTCGGTTTTCTCGGCTCGCAGTCGCCCTGAGGGTCTGCACTTCGACATGCAGACCGAGGTTTACAATTACAATCGAGACGACTATCGTTCGAGTGATGGTGGTAAATACCTGGTTCTCGACGAAGATCAGCATCTGGCGGCCGGCTGGATCAAACCAAGAGTGCCGCGTTATCTGCATCTGCGTTCCATTCAGACCCGGCGTGAACGTTTGACGCTTTCGTTCCATGACGGCCGCCTGCAGGTGATGAACGGCCTGGGAGGCGATATCGTCAATATTCGCCTGATGACGTCGTCCGGCAGGATATATAGCGGTGGTGGCCTTGCCGCCGGGCAAACCTCCAGTCTCGACCCGGTCGGTATGAAGCCGCAGCCTGAATCAGGTGCAGTTGCCGCTGATATTATCGAAAATCTCTGGTATCGAAGGATGGGCGAAATCGAGGATTATTTCGACGATTACCTCAAACCCGGAACCTATATCGCCACCGTCAGAAATTCTCCTTTCCTGCGGCAGAATCTTGAAACAGAAGCCCAGGTCGAAGAAAAGGCCGTCGTTCTAGGTATTCTCAGGGAGGAACCGGAATCATGATTCTTTCTGTTGAAAACCTCTACAAGAATTTTGGCGATACCCATGCGGTTAAAGGCCTGACCTTCAGACTCGGCAGCGGTGATATTACCGGGTTTGTCGGACCGAACGGCGCCGGTAAAACTACTACCCTGAGAATTCTCGCCACCATTGAAGAACCATCCTCTGGTCTCGTTGCGATCGATGGGCGTTCGATCATCACTCATCCCGAGGCTGCCCGCGAACATATCGGTTTTGTGCCTGATTCTCTGCCGGTTCACAACGATATGAGCGTTCACGAATATCTCGACTTTTTTGCGCGGGCTTACGGCATCAAGTCTTCACGCCGGCGAGCCCTGATTGCCGACCTTGAAGAATTTACCAATCTGATTGGCATCAGAGAAAAGTTGATTTCGGCCCTTTCCAAGGGCATGAAGCAGCGCGTTTCAATCGCCAGAGCACTGATCAATGATCCGACTTTCCTGCTCATGGACGAACCTGCAGCCGGGCTTGACCCGCGGGCGCGCATCGAACTGCGCGAACTGTTGCGGGTGCTGTCGCGCCAGGGCAAGGGCATTCTCATCAGCTCGCATATTCTCAGCGAGCTTGCTGAAATATGCAATACAACCCTGATCATCGAACAGGGGGTATTACTCAAGTTTGGAACCATAGAAGAAGTTACCAATCACAATCAGACGACCAGGCGTCTTGTGCTCAAACCGATTTCTGACCAGGAGGCTTTGAGCAGAATGCTCGTTCTCGAGCCTGGTATTACCAACCTTGTGGTGAACGGCAGATATCTCGAATGCGACTACAGTGGTAACGATGAAGATGCCGGGGAACTCCTCGACCGCATCATCGCAGGCAGGCACCGTCTGATCGAGTTCAGATTCAAACAGCAGAACCTGGAGTCTGTTTTTATGAATATAACCAGGGGTGAGGTGCAATGAAGATGCTTGAATCTATCTATAACCGTTGCGACGACCTTCTCAACCCCATCATTGTCAAGGAACTGCGTCAGGTGGTCAGAGGCAGATTTTTCTGGGGAGTGCTGATACTGTTTCTCGGCTTTCAGTGCGCAGTGCTGAGTCTGTCGATTGCTGATCGAGGCATGACCAGTAACAGCGTCGGTGGCGAAACTCTGACCTTTCTTTTCGGTATCCTTTTTTTCGCCAGTTTCGTTGTGATCCCGATCTACAACGGGTTCAAGTTTTCGAATGAGCGCAATGACGGTTCTGACGAACTGCTTTTTATCACTACCATTACCCCCGAAACCATAGTCAAGGGCAAATTTTACGCGGCGATGGTCTTTATTTTTCTTATTTTCAGCGCCTTTTCGCCATTCATGGCCATGACTTTCTTTCTGAGCGGTGTAGACCTGCCAATGACCTTTCTGGCTCTGTTTTTTGCCCTGCTTCTCAGTGCTGATGGTGCAATGGCACAGATTTGCTTTGCTGCTCTGGCGCATGACTCTCAGTCGCAGAAAGTCTCACGCGGGGTGGGGGGAATGGTTCAGATGATGGCATTTTTCAGCGTCACCGGTGTCGGAGCCGACATGGTGCAATACGGAACCTCCCGGTTTGTCTCATATTCACAGGTGGGAATGACAATTTTCACATTTATCTTTTTGACGCTGGCCACTCTGCATTTCTTTTATCGCGCCTCAGCCGCGATAATTGCACCGGCCGGAACGAACCGCATGCTGCCGGTACGCAGAAGCGCTTTCGTAATCTGGTTATGCTCTCTGGGGTTGGCCCTGTGGTGGGCCATGACCGCATCGTCTGCCAGATATCTGATCGCCTGGGGCGGTTTTGTCTGCGCCGGACTGGTGGTGGCCTCCATGGTGGCAGTTTCAGAACGTGATAGAATCTCAGAAAGAATGTATCGAGAAATTCCGCGCCACCCTCTGCACCGGAGGCTGGCGTTCTTTTTCTACAGCGGCGCGGCCGGAGGCCTGGCATTTGTAGTTCTCATGACCGTGCTTACCCTGCTGGCAATGAATTTTTTCTCTCTCAGCGGCGGTTTGCGTTATTCGGGAGATATTGGCGAGGCTTCATCAGCAGTTGTCGCCTTCATGGGATACTGCATCGGCTATGCCCTCATCGCTTCATTTATCCGCCGGAACTTTCTGGGCAGTTTTGTCGATGTCACCAACTGCTGGGTGGTTATGCTGCTGACAACTGTAGCATTCGCGGTTTTGCCAATGTTCATCTGGGCGGTCAGCGGCTCAAATTCCGAAATTTACATGCTGGGTAACCCGTTTATGTCTCTGGCTCCGGACAAACGACCAGAAGGTCTGGTAGCAGGCATGCTGATTGCCCTGCTGGCGATTGTCATAAACCTGCCCTGGCTGACAAGACAGGCTCAAGAGTTCAACAGAGCGGGGTTGAAGGATGAATGAAAGCAGGCTCAGGTCTCTGGATGCAGCCGAACTGGCCGGACAGAGATTTTACCTCAATGTTTCGTCGCGTTTTTCCGGGCTGCAGGGTGGCAGCAGATTCGGCAGAAATACCGGTAACTCGCTCGAATTTCTCGATCATCGCGAATATCAGCCTGGTGACGATGTCAGGCATATCGACTGGAATGCCATGGCCCGTTCCGATCGACTGACGGTCAAGCTGTTTCGCGAAGAAGTTTCCCCGCATCTCGATCTGCTGCTCGATGCTTCAGCATCGATGGGGCTCGAAAACAGCCGGAAGGCAGAAGCGCTTTTTGCTATGGCGGCGGTTCTTCGAATTGCCGCTGTGAATGCGGGTTATACGGTAGCCTGCTGGCTTGCCAAAGACCGATGCCGTCGTATCGAACCGGCATCTTTGCCTATCCGCGACTGGCGTGATGCCGACTGTGATTTTCCCGGCAACGTCGGCCAGACTCTGACCAGCTTTCCGCCGGTTCTGCATCCATCTGGCGTCAGAATTCTCATCAGCGACCTTTTCTGGAATCAGGAACCGCAGAGCGTTCTGCGTCAGCTTTCCGACAACGCGGCTTTGCTGGTGGTCATCCAGTTGCTGGCCGGCCATGATATTTTGCCCGACCTTTCGGGAAATGTCAGACTCGTTGACTCTGAAACCGGCGAAATCGTCGAGCTGGTCGCAGAAGAAACGCTGCTGCGCGAGTATGGCAGCAATTTCACCCGGCACCAGGAATATTGGAAGAAAAGCTGTACCCGGACCGGCGCGGTATTCTGTCAGTGCGTTGCTGAAAACTTTCTGCAGGATCTCGTTCCCGTCGAGTTGCTGCGTAGCGAAATACTCATGACCAGGAGCTGATGATGCCATTTTTCATGAGCCCTGCCGCATTCTGGGGGCTGCTGACTACGCTGGTCCTGGCGGCCATCTATTTTTTCCGGCGCCAGTCAAGAACGGTCAAAGTGTCGTCGCTGATGTTTTTCAGCCGCATCAGGCACTCGGCAGAGGGCGGGCGTCGACTGACCAGACTGCAGACGCCGCTCATTCTTCTGCTGGAAATCTGTGTTCTGGTGCTTCTGGTGCTGGCCGCTGCCAACCCCAGAGTTATCAGCGGTGAAAAGCTGATTTCAGTCGTGCTGGTTCTCGATGATTCTTTGTCCATGAGTGTCAATGCCCCAGAAAGCCCCAGAAAGGCTGCAATTGATTATCTTGAGAATTCATTTTTCGACATGGCAGCCTATCGTTTCACCCTCATCAGAACGGGTATGCACCCTGAAGTGATCGGGCGGCACGATATGGCCGGCAACGAGGCAGCCATGTTGATTGATAACTGGCGCTGCAACTCTCCTGCCGCCGATATTTTGATGGCTTTGCGCTACGTCGCCGAAAGCCTGCCGCCCGACGCTCTGGTTTTTGTGATTACCGATCAGCCTCCTGCTGAAAATCTCAACTCAAAGGCCCGCTGGCTTGCTTTCGGTCGTTCTCTGCCAAATCAGGCAATTACCGCCGTCAGCCGCTATGCGCTTGGCGACGTCGACAGGTGTTTTGTCGAATTCACCAGCTTCGCTTCGCAACCGGCGGAACTTAACGCTGAAATTCTCCTGCCTGAGAGCGGAACTGTAATTGAAAGAATCGCTGAAACCATGCCGCCACGTGCTACCAGAAGGTTCAGGTTTGCTCTGGAGAATACTTCGGCGCGTGTCATGATCCGCATAAAAAACGATCCGGTAACTTTTGACAACGTTGCCTGGCTTTTGCCGGTCAGACCTGCGCCAGTCGAAGTTGAGCTGCATTTCGCCTCAGAGTATCGCCGGAAGTTCGTCGACAGAGCTCTTGCATCGACCGGTCTGGCCAGAGTGGTTGCCAGTTCTTCGCAGCTTCTTTTGACCGATGACAAGTCGATTTATTCTACTCAGGGTCTGTGGCGGTTCCAGATTCATGTCGCATCTCAGCCGGCTGCCTTTTCAGGAACTGTGGCCATTGACAGAGAACATCCACTGATGGCTGGAATTCCAGCCATAAAGGCTGCCTGGGCGATCGATCCTGAGTTTGTCGCGCCGGGCCTGCCTCTGATGACCGGCGCAGATATTCCTCTTCTGGCAATCAGCGGCGAACCATGGGAAAAACTTCTCATAACTCTCAATCTTGCGCCCGAGTATTCAGATCTGCAGAAAAGCAGGGCCTGGCCTGTTCTGTTCTGGAACCTTTTGAACTGGCGTCAGCAGCATAATCCGGGTCCGGTTGCAGCCAATTGTCGCAGTGGCAGCAATATAGAGCTGGCTTTGCCCCCTGAAACCAGCAGCGCAGCTTTATACGATCCGGCCGGCCGCAAAATGGAAGACGCGGCGATATGGCATAATCGGGCGGTTTTTCAGACAAACCGCACCGGATTATTCGAAATCAGAGCCGGCAACGCTTCCTGGTCGGTTGCAATCAATCTCAGCTCGCCTGCCGAGTCAGACCTGACCGGAGCCGATCATATTCAGCCACCATCGATGCCTCTCAGCGGCAATACCAAGCATAGACTGGCCGATGTCAGGTGGTGGTTTCTGTTGCCCGCTCTTCTTCTGATGGCCCTGCATCAGTGGCTGGCAACCCGCCGGAGGTCTGCCGATGCTGCTTACTGATTACCACTGGCTGATTCTGCTGATTCCAGCTCTCTGGATCATCTGGTATTTCAGGCCTATGTCAAGACGGGTCATGGCACTTCGGGTTATCATGGTCCTGTTGATAATTCTGGCGTTGGCAGGCCTGCAGCTTAAACTGCCGGGCCGTGAAGGTGTTATCGTTCTCGTCGCTGACCGCAGCCTTTCCATGCCGCCTGGTTCAGACCAGCGCATTGCCGAAATGGTCGGACTGCTCAAAAATCAGATGCCGAACGGGGCGCGTCTTGGCCTGGTAACTTTTGCGAATGAGCCGCAGGTCGAAATGGCTCCGACCCGCAGCGCTTTCAGCGGTTTCACCGGAGAATCCGATCGAACTGGTTCGCGGCTGGATGAAGGCATCCGGCGGGCTCTGTCGCTGATACCCACCGATCTGGCCGGTCGAATTCTCGTGGTTTCAGATGGTATGTGGAGTGGTGCAGACCCGCGGTTGCCAGCATTTCAGGCTGCCAGCCGTGAGATTCCCATAGATTTTCGCTGGCTTGCCCGTGACCTTTCAGCTGATATGGCGATCACCTCTTTTGAAGTTCCCGGAATTTTAAGCCCGGGAGAAGCATTTATCGCCAATGCTGAAGTTGTTTCCCCGGCTGAACAGCAGGTGCAGATCAGCCTTTTCAGCTCTGATACCCAGATAGCCAGTTATACCCGTAAACTTCGTGCCGGCAGCAATCACCTCGCTTTCAGTCTGCTGGCACCAACGGCATCGGTAGTCAGATTCAGACTGAAAGTCGGCACTTCTCTGCCTGACCCGGTCAGCGAAAACAATGAGGCCCGTGCCATCAGTGAGGTGGTCGGCAAAAAGCCGGTGCTTGTTATCGCTGATAACCGCCAGTCGGCAATGAGTCGACTGCTGCAGGGCTCCGGTATTCCGGTCGTTGAGGCTGATCCGGCAGAAATATCATGGAGCATCGAATATCTCGCCGGCTATTCGGCTGTGGTTGTCGAAAATGTTGCCGCCGGGAGACTGGGGATGCATGGCATGCAGATGCTTGCCGCCTGGGTAAGTCATATGGGCGGTGGTCTGGTGTTAACCGGCGGTAAAAATTCTTACGGCAACGGCGGTTACTATCAGTCGCCCATCGAACCGATTCTGCCTGTTTCTCTGGAATTGCGCAGCCAGCATCGCAAGCTCGCTCTTGCCCTGATGGTCGTTCTCGACCGTTCCGGCAGCATGGCTGCTCCTGTTCGTGGCGACCGCACTAAAATGGATCTCGCTAATATTGCTGCTGCCAGTTCTCTCGATCTGCTCTCGCCATTCGATGAGTTCGGCTTGCTGGCCGTCGATACCGAGGCACATGTGGTCGTGCCTCTGCAGCGTATGACCGATAAGGCCAGATGGCGCAATCAGATTCTGAGCGTCGGATCATCGGGCGGAGGCATTTACGTCTTCGAGGGCATCAGCAAAGCGGCCGAAATGCTGCTTAAGGCTGAAGCTCAGACCCGTCATATCATTTTGTTTGCCGATGCCTCAGATTCTGAAGAACCTGGCCGCTACTGGGAACTCCTCGACAAGGCGACCGGTGCCGGCCTGACTCTCAGTGTCATCGGCCTTGGAACCGAATCGGACTGCGATGCCAACCTGCTGAAGAAAATTGCCGCCGCCGGCAAGGGCCGCATCTTCTTCACCCGTGACCCTGAAGAATTGCCCAGGCTCTTTTCTCAGGATACATTTGTGGCAGCCCGCAGCACTTTTATCGATGCCGCGGCCGACATCGAGTCTTTACCGCCTGCTGATCGCTTTGTCAGTGGCAGGATATCTTTCAGATCCCAGATTGGTGCTTACAATCTTTGCTATTTGAAGCCCGATGCCTTTCTGGCTGCCAGAACCATAGATGAGAACGATGCGCCGGTCCTTGCTGCCTGGCAGACTGGGCTGGGACGGGTGGCCTGCTATACCGGGGTGGCCGGGGGCGAACAGGCAGGAAAATTCGCCGGGGAGGCGGCGGCAGCAAACCTGATGGCTGGTGTCTGCAGCTGGGTAACTTTTGATGACCGTCTGACTCTTGGTGAAATGACGGTTACGCCTAAGATCGTCAACGGGGTGTGGCGGGTTGAAGCTTTTCTCGACCCGGAGCGTGAACGTGAACCTTTCCGGGATACCCCGGAAATCGATCTGATCAGATCTTCTCCAGGCCGGGAAACCCTGAAAACAAGCCTGAAAATGCAATGGAACTCGGCAGATTCACTGGCGGCTGAGACCGGTGTAAGAGGCGATGAAGTGATTGCCGGCATTATAAGGTCTGGCAGCCTGCAGAAGCGCCTTAACCCGGTCTGTCAACCTTACTGCCCAGAATTTGCTCCGGCGCAGAATCGTAATGGTTTGAACGAACTCAAAGATCTGGCTTCGATAAGCGGCGGCCGTGAACTGATCGATCTGGGGCAGGCCTGGAACTCTATGCCGGCCCGAATCCAGTTGCGCGATCTCTCTGCCGAGTTGCTCTTTCTTGCTCTGCTGGTTTTTATTCTCGAGGTCGCTGAACGTCGTACCGCATTTTTATCGATGCTGCTGGGGTTGCTGGCAAATATCAGAAAAATCAGAAAAATCAGAAAGCCAGGACCGGCAGTAACGGCTGCCGCAGCGCCCATATTGGTTCCTGCCGGGGAAAGCTCCATGAACAAGCAGTCGCAATCTTTTCAGAAAATTGAAAAGTCCTTTGAGCAGAAAGTGGCGGTTGCTCAAGATCCGCCTTCCCCGGAGACTGCGAAGAGCGATGGGTTCACCACTGCTTTGAAAAGCGCAAAAAAGCAGGCTGACAAGCGCACCCGCTGAATTTTCCTGCTCAAATGCAGATGCCACATCGCGCTGCTCCCCAGACAGTGATAAATGAGCGTGGGGCCAGTCGGAAAGAATCTCAGCAGGCATGCAGGCTGGCATAAAAAAATCCCCCCGCTGCCGGGGGGATCTGGTGGGGTTTCACTTGTGGTGATGGTGCCGTTGTCTTGCCGATGTTTCGTGGGACCGCTGCGGAATTTCGGAAACCATCATGCTGGTCGGTTTGTAATCGTGCGGAAGAATCCCGTGCTCATCGTAATAACAGTTGAGTATTGAATCCATTTCTTCACGACCTTCAGCTATGGCAACCGCTTTTTCCCAGGTTTCCTGGGTGAGAAGCTGTTGTAACGGCTGCTCGACCTTATTGATGTGTTTCATGGCTTTGATAAGCTGTTTGTCCCAGGTTTTGTGGTATCTGACCAGATCGTCAGGGTAAACGATCTTGCGGCGGGTGCCTTCTTCGATGCCCCTGAAGGGCTCTTCGATATTCAGATAGCCGTAATCGTCGGTCAGTTCTTCACCCGCTTTGATATCGCGAATGGCAATTTCAAAGTCGTAGGGGGTGGTCATGCAGTTTGAATGAAAACTATGATTCAGGTAGCGGCCGTTGTCCCAGCAGAGAATCTGATGCCCCTTGCTGTTGCGGAAGCAGTATTTGATAAGAATATCCTTGTAAATCGGTGCCAGCTGAGACATCTGATTCGGAGTGAACTCACGATCAAGCTTGTCGAAAGCCCAGATGATCGTTCCCTTCGGGATAAATCTAGTGGCCACTACACCGTAGCCAATCGCATCATTGATAAAGCGGAGTTCTGTCCAGGGATGAATCATGGTTTTCCTTTCAAGGTCGGGGGAAATGATACGAACAGGATGAGTTAGCGGAGATTGTGGATTGTTGCCTTTGGAGCGGGTGTATATGTTATTTGAACAAGCGCAATTCTAACGCCATGGTTGTACCTCTTCAATAGTCTTAATTCCTGTTTTTGGCACCATGCAGGCGAATGAAGTCAATTGAATGTATATTTCATTCGAAATTAATTTATATCTAGTTTATTCAATGAAATTCATTGACTATTGTTTTAATTTCAATATTTTCTTCATTTTGCGGAATTCTGATCCCGATGCTGTCAGCCCGCCGCTGCAGTTTATCAGTAAAGCTGTCTCACGAGGAGCAGGGAATATATGAAAAGAAATCTCATTTTGTTAACCTTTGCCTGCATGCTTGCAGCAACCGGCAGTTCTGCAGAAGCGCAATCTTCCGGCAGTGAAGATTACCCGTTGCTGAGCCAGGGCAGCCTTACACCGCCACCTCCACCACCTGGTTACAGTTTTACTCTGCCGACCGTTGAACCAGCGATGGCCCCGCCTCCACCACCAACTCAGGCCGAATTGAATCAGCCTTTCGTTCCGCCGGCTCCAGAAACGGTTGCAACAGCTCCTGCTCCGATGGCTTCCGAATCGGCAGCAATGCCTGTTCAGCCGCCGCCTGCAGCTGCCGGAACCCTGCCATTTGCCTCGCCTCCGGTGTTGCCCTCCGTTCAGTCTCAACCTGTTGCTCCAGCACCAGATGTGGCGGGTTCGGCCGACGTTCCTGATTCAGCAAGGTTTAAACAGGAATTTGTCGCCAGACCGGTTGCCGGGCAGCAGAATGTTCAGTTGATCACTCCAAAACTTGCCAATGAGGTAAAAAGGTTGTTGCGCTCTCTGAAAACCATGCGCACGATAATCGATACTCCTGAAAACGATGATGACCTGAGGCGAATCCAGTTAACCGGCAGAGTTTGCGCCGATCTCTTCCAGTTCAAAGGCTTTCCGGCCCCATCGAGATTTCAGGCTTCGGCAGCCGATCTGGTGCTGCGTGATCGTTCGCATGATGCCGTTGAATACCGTCATTTTGGTGATTTTGACAACCGGGTCAATGGCTGGATAAAGCCAATCGAAACGGCAGTATACCTTGATCTCGTTTTTGATGGCCGCAGTCGCCGCCGAACTCATATTCGCGCCCAGTTTACCCGAAACGGCCCGTTCACCGGCAGTTTCTATGCTTACAGCTGGGATGCATACGGCAACTCCTGGAAAATGCAGGGAAGCCTCGAAAACCTTTTCGTTCATGACGATGGGCTTCCTGCCGGCGGGATACTCAAAGTCTATGGTGCTGACCCGGCCGGAAAAACTATGGGCCTGGCGCTGCAGTTTCCAGTCAAGGTTCTCGGCGAAGCCGTCGCTGAAAAAAGCGACACCCGCCACCGAACCGGGCAGCGGGTGAGCATAGGTAACTGAAAAGATTCTGGGGGGGCGGCTGACCGAATGGTCAACCGCCCTTCACATGTTCAGATAATGTCGCGCATGTGCAAATCCCCTTCCCTTTTAGTTTGCCCTGCCTCTTATACCTGCTTATGAACTTATTGGCGGGTCGCGAGGAAGGGTTACATACAAAGATCAGGCTTCGTTTTTCCAGAGACCGTGGATGTTGCAGTATTCTCGGACAGTGATCGGCGAGGTGGTGACGCAGAATTCGGCTTCGGCCGGTTCACCCGGTTTGAGAAATCTGACCATTTTCTGATTGCCGGCCAGAACTTCGATCCATTCTATATAATGCTTTTCGTCCATGGGATGGGGAACGCTGCCAACCTTAACCTTGATGCCTTTCGAGGTTTTTTCGATGACCGGAACATGCTTTTCAACAGTTGAATCAGCAGTCTTTTCTTCCATCAGTTTCATTTCCATGCCGCAGCATACAAGAGCCGGCGCGCCTGGATGAACGACTTCGATGATGTTGCCACAGATTTCACACTTGTAAACATTATGAAGCTTGGTCAAACTCTTTGTCCTCCTGATTGGTTTATTTCACCCGGGTATTATATTTTAATTGCCGCCATATGGTCAATGGCCTAAAAATTTGTTAAAATTAATGAACTTATCGGATTGATTTGAAGTGTTTCTGCGGTTCGGGGGTACATATGAAACGACAATATTTAGCCTTGTTGCTCGTTGCTGGTTTGTGGTCCGGTGTGGCGTCAGCAGCCGGTCTGCAGCGCATTCTTCTTACCGATAACACAGTTCTGATCGGTAAGGTTCTTGAATTGAAACAGGGCGTTTATTCCATAGATACCGAAACCCTCGGAATAGTCAAAATCAACGCCGATAAAATTACTGAGATCTCGGTTATCGACGGGCAGAAAACTGATGTCGGACAGCCGGCCAATGATTTGCAGCCTGCTGCCACGCCAGGAATTTCCATAATCGACGGCGCCAGAAAAAAGGGCAGAAATACAGAAAATGCCGGTTCCAGCAGCCCGGCAGCTGGAAACTCTGACGATACTGCGTCTTCGCATCAGAATCTGCCTGCCGGCAGTGACGACCTTGCCCGGCAACAACAGGAAGTGACCAGCAGGGTTCAGTCGATGGCGATGGATGGAGATTTTCTCGATTCGATGATGAACCTTGGCAATTCTGAAGCGATGAACGATATCATGCAGGATCCCGAAATCATGGATGCGATCAGTCGCAATGATTATGATTATCTGATGAACAACGAAAAGATGAAAAGCCTCATGGACAGCCAGGAAATAAAAGAGCTGCTTGGCGACGTCCAGCCCTGAATATGATGTAATAAGATGTAAAAGGTTGGTGTAGGCTATGATGTACGTTGTTAAGTCTGCCCTGTTGCGTTCCCTGATGGTTTTGTGTCTTCTATTTCCCTCGATAGCAGGCGCTGCCGGCGATTTTTCCGGTTCCCCTGATGTTGGCGAGCGGTTTCTCGACATTCGCAGCTTTGCTTTCAAGATCGCCTCGCGCAATGGCTGGTCGTTGATTATCAGCAACGATGTGACTTCACCGCAAAAGGAAGTGCGCGGCGACACAATCGAAGAAGCGTTGAGCAATTATTTCACAAATACGCCGTTTGGTTGGCGCTTTTTCGAAGATTGCCTTTATATTGCCAATGAACGTGAACTCAACAAGTTTTTTTCGCAGTTGCCTGAGCTTGAAATGGGACTGCCCAAAGGAAAGAGCGGCGCATTTTTCAGCGGTATATTTCAACGTATCGAGCTTTCGCTTCTTTGCGAGCTGCTTAAGGCGATATCAGGAGTTGAAATTCGTACTGCCAGCGGCTTTGAGGGTAATATCATGATGCGGGTTCGTAATATGAACTGGCAGAGAGTGCTGCTGGCAGTTTCATTTCTGAATCGCTTTCAGGTCGACAAAACTGATTTTTCGGTGATTATTTCACCGGAGCGCCGTTGAACCTGTAAAAAAAACGCTGCACCCTGCCGATAGCATGACCAATGAAAAGAACCCTGTTGTTTCTGCTTGTATTTTCGTTCGGCCTGATGCTGGTTGGCTTTGGGCCAAGGCCATACTCAGATCTGGCAGAGTATCGCCGCCTGCCTCTTGAAACTCGCATTACCCGTCTGCAGAGTGCCGGCGAAGATCTTTTCATGCGTCGACGCTATGAAGACGCCATCGTGGTGTTTCAGACAATTCTGGCTCTCGATGCTGGCGATCTGAAGGCTAAACTCTGGGTAACCAAGGCTGAAAGCCAGTTATTGCTCGAACGCAACGAATTGAATAAGAAAGCTCTCTATCAGAAATACGGTCACCTCACTCCAAAGGACAAGATCTATGAAAACTGGCACTGGGGCCCATCGGTCGGTCATTTTGAAGTAAGATATTCGAAGCCGAAACCCTATGTTCCGATTGTAAGAAAGCTGCGACCCAAGGCTTCTGATGCTGAAGTTGCGGCTGCACGCAAAAAGGCTGAAGCTTCGGGTGACGCTGCAGATCATTTCGAGCTCGCAATGCTGCACTGGTCGCGGCGCGAACAGGATAAAGCTCTGAAGGCCTTTTTTGATGCCTATACGATCAACCCTGAAATCCTCAGCAAAGACGACGAATACATGTTGTCGACCATCTCAGACGATGTCGATGAAAAAACTGCGGTCGGCAAGGCTACCGCTAACGATTACCTGATCAGTGGCCGTCTGGGGCTGATTCAGGGGGACCGTCGCCGTGCTGTCAGTCATCTGGTAAAGGCTTCAACTCTCGATTCAAAGTTGAAGGAAACGGTGAAAAAGGAACTGGGGGCTTTCATCGCCACCCCACAGGTTGACATGGTCAGTCTGCCGCCTGATTTTTTCAGCTTCAGACAGGCGTATGTCTACGATAAAGGCACCGACAAGCTTTATATGCGCATGATTCTCATGCCTAAAAACCATACCCAGGTCGTGCCTCTCGATTTGATGATGAAGCCTGAATGCATCAAAGATATCGAAATGGCTTCGAAAGATGTCGCTTTTGTATTTCAGCAGCCCGGAATAGATGAATCGTTGCGCCTTTATCTGGTTCTTCCTGAAAAGGATGCCGAATTTCCTGAATATGAAGTAAAAATTGCCCTGACTCTTGATCGCGAAAAGAGCACAGCGTTTGAGCTCTCGAATTATGCTCTGCCCCCCGGGCAGCCCGACAACTGGAGCTTCGTCATCAGCTCCGAGTTCAATGTTTCTGAAAGTATGGCCAAAGGCGACTTTGAAAAGAGTCTGGACGGCATGAAAATCTCTGGCTGGCATCTTGCTGTTACCGCCGGCAAAGGACCATATATCCCGCTCGATAGTTTCAAAGAACCTCTTCCGAAAGCGGTAGATATCTGGAAGATTATCGAAAACGGCGGCGAAACCAGTCTTTAAGATAGATCTTCATTCATGATGCAGGCTGTCGAAGCTTTTGCTGCTGTTGCTGCGCGGTTTGATATCGGCCGGCCCAACCCATTCTTCAAAGTCGGATTTGTTGCAGCCAAGAAGTTTCATCAGATAGTTGCGGTATGACAGACTGCGTTCAGCCGGCGTTCCGTTCTGGATATAGTATATTCCGCCGCCAAGATCGGCAAAGCCAATTTTTTCGGGATCTTTGAGCTTGCCGAGAAGTTTCCAGTATACTTCACCGCCATCGCCAATCAGGCGAAGCTGGGGGGTGAGCCCTGATCCGGCAAGTTTTTCTGAGAGATGATCGGGCCCGAGAATGTGATAGTCGCCATAAACGATCAGATAGCGCATTCCGGCTGCCGCTTTTGCGTGCGCGGCAATCCTGGTGGTGATGAAAGAATCGCGTTCAGCAAGAGAATGTGTGTCTTTGAGACGCTCGGTCAGCAGAATCGGCACCTGCAGTTTCTTTGCTGCCGCAAGAATTTTCGCGTAATCAGACCACGAAAAACCCCAGAGCTTGGTGAAGGCAATTTTGCTTTTCAGCGAATCGAGAGTGGTTTTCCCGGCCAGAAAGGCGTCTATTTCTTTTTGAAAACTGATGTCTACCCATTCGATAACCATGGTCAAAGGGGTTTTGGATTTACTCATCATCTTGAGAACCAGAACCGTGTTGGCCTGAGAGGCCGGGGTGGTATGCTCGTCGCCGAGCAATACGCAGCGGGCCGAGGCTAAGAGATCGGCCATTTTGTCGTCTGACAAAGGCTTTATGGAATTTGCCGGAATGGCTGCCATGTATTCGGCAGTGTATTTTTTCAGGCTGGGGGAGGGCTTGAACTGCTTTTCCATTTCGGCAATATGGACGCGCAGAGTTTTTTCGACTGCCCGCAGTCGGTTGAATTCATCTTTGCTGATCTCGGCGGCAATGCTGCCGGTCGTGACCAGAAGCATCATCAGGGTTATCGTCATTACTTTGCGGAGCATGTCGCCCCCCCTTGTCAGGTTGTTATTCAAGTTTAATGAAAAACTGAAGGATGCGCAAGATGTTGGCCGACTCAAGCGGCTTCAAGGCAAATACTTCTTAATAAAAATTAACGGATGGGGGCTTTCAGGTGAGGAAAATTTGTGAGATATTCATAGCGAAATTCTTATCTACGGTTGGTAAAGGAAAATACCATGAAAAAATCCTTTCTGCTGTCACTGTTGTTACTGCTTATCTCTGTCATGCCGGTTTTTGCCATTTTCTGTCAGAACTGCGGCAAACAGTTGCCTGAAGCGGCGAATTTCTGCCCTGCTTGTGGCAAGGCGTCTGCCGGAGCCTTTCAAACAGCTCAGCCGGTAACCCCGGTTCCTGTAGCTCCTGTAGCTCCTGTAGTTCCTGTAACTCCTGTAACTCCGGCCTCGGTAACAGACGATAATTCTTCGCTCGCCGATTATGATTTCATCAACCAGATGGAACTGCTGCTGACGAATTCAGGCTATGGCACTGCGATGCGGCAGGCCCGGGAACTTCG
>CAZPCO010000034.1:0-9150 GCA_964585025.1 uncultured bacterium
AAGCTGCGCGGCACTTATGCAGGGCTTGCCTCTGAGCCGATAATAGAGCATCTCAAGGAACTCGGAGTAACCACGATCGAGCTTCTGCCGGTGCACCAGCACATCGACGATCCATTTCTTTATGAAAAAGGTCTGAAAAACTACTGGGGCTACAGCACCCTGTCCTTTTTCGCTCCCGAAATCCGCTACAGTTCAGACAAATCGCCGGGCGGTGCGGTCAGGGAATTCAAGGAAATGGTCAAAAAGCTGCACCGGGCCGGGCTTGAAGTCATTATCGACGTAGTCTACAACCACACCTGCGAGGGCAACCATCAGGGCCCGACCATGAGCTACAAGGGCATAGACAATACGAATTACTATCGCCTGGCCCGCGACAACCGGCGCATATACAAAGATTACACCGGCACCGGCAATACCATCAACGTAGTCAGTCCGCAGACTCTTCAGCTGATCATGGATTCGCTGCGCTACTGGGTCACCGAGATGCACGTGGACGGTTTCAGATTCGACCTGTGCTCGACTCTGGCACGCGAAATGCATTTCTGGAACCAGCTTTCCAGCTTTTTCACCATCATTCACCAGGATCCGGTGATCAGCCAGGTTAAACTGATCGCTGAACCGTGGGATGTCGGCGAAGGCGGTTATCAGGTCGGCAATTTTCCGGTGCTCTGGGCGGAGTGGAACGGCAAGTATCGTGATGTGATGCGTTCCTTCTGGAAGGGAGACGGCGGGTTTGCTGGCGAGGTGGGCTACCGGCTCACCGGCAGCAGCGATCTTTACGAAAACGACGGCCGCCGGCCCTATATGAGCGTTAATTTTATCACCGCACACGATGGTTTCACTCTGCGTGACATGGTTTCATACAACGACAAGCATAACTTCAACAATCTCGAACACAACCGCGACGGGCATTCAGACAATCGTTCCTGGAACCACGGCTGCGAAGGTGAGACAAGCGATTTTCACATCAGACAGCTGCGTAACCAGCAGATGCGCAATCTTCTGTCGACACTGCTTTTTTCCCAGGGAACCCCGATGCTGTGCGGCGGCGACGAATTGAGGCGGACTCAAAAGGGCAACAACAACGCCTACTGCCAGGATAACGAGGTCAGCTGGTATAACTGGAATCTTGACTCCGAAAGTCGCGAGATGCTTGAGTTCACAAAACGCATTATCAGAATCAGGCGCGAACACCCGGCTCTGCACCGCACCAAGTTTTTCCAGGGGCGCATGATCAGAGGCAGTAACGTTCGCGACATTATCTGGTTCAGGCCCGATGGCAGCGAAATGGATGACGAGGACTGGGCAAGCCCTAATACGCGTGGTCTGGCAGTTTTTCTCTCAGGCACCGGCATCGATGATGTCGACGAAAACGGCATTCCGATTCACGATGACAATCTGTTGCTGATGCTCAATGCTTCTGTTCTCGACGTCGACTATTTCCTGCCGAAGTTCGAAGCCCACTGGGAGCTCCTCGTCGATACCGCCAGCCCTACTGCCAGAGAGACAGCAGTATCCGGGCACAAGACCATGATGCATGCCAGATCGCTGAAACTGTTTCGATGTTGTCAGAGAGTCGATCCGCGCCCCTGAACCCTCGCGTTTAATCAGTCAGCGCTCAGAAGGTATTGTCGGCCGGCGTATTTGCCGCGCCTGTGGTTTTGCGCTACAATGATTTCATTAAATTTAACCTGGAGGCATGCTTGAAAAAGTTAATCATTTCCCTGGCGGTATTGCTTGGCCTGGGTTCGATCTCTGCTGGAGCCGAAAGCATCGATATTTATTTCGGACCGCAGGGCGGTTTCAGCCGCAACAACAGCGCACGGATTCTTCGTTTCAGTGACGGCACCACACGCCAGGCCACGCTTGCCAACGCCCTGATTCACTTTATCGATGAACTCGAACCAGGCAGCACCGCAAAAATATGCATGTATTCCATGAGCGATTACAAAAGTCTGGACGCCATGATTGAAGCGGCAGCCAATAAGCAGATCAAATTTCAGCTGCTCCTCGACGGAGTCTCCACCTGGGCACAAGCCAGCCGCGACCGCATAGTCGCCAAAGTAAAAGAAGCTGCCGAGAAGGCCAGGACATCGAATCAGACGTTTGATTTCAAGGTGGCTGCTGTAACGACCGCCGCCATGAAACGAAACGGCCGCGAAACCCAGCTTGAAGACGGAACCATGGTCTACGGAACCATGCATGAAAAATTTGGCGTGTTTTACCGACCAGGCAACCCGGTTCCTCACAGTTGCTTCAGCGGCAGCGCCAACATTTCTCCTACTTCCGATCAAATATATGGTGAAAACCGGGTGTTTTTCAGAGAACAGCCGGTGGTTGCACGCCAGTTTGCTGAAGAATTCGCCAGGTTGTGGAATGAATACTCAGAAATGCTTTACGGGGAATGGATACCGGAAAAGTATATTGAAGCCGGGCCGGTTCCTGGCTATGCAGGGGTAATCTTCAATTCTGAACCGGTCAACGAAATTGAATTGACCCGCATCGACAACGAACTGATCAATCTGATCAGACGGGTAGACGCTTCAGGCAGCCTCGATCTCGGCATGTTCAGCCTCACACGTTTCGAACTTGCCGAGGCCATTCTCAAAGCAGCTGAGCGTAACCCCAACGCCAGGTTCAGACTGCTGCTCGACCATGCCCAGCTAGATGATTCAGACCCGATCGAAAGCAAGCAGGCACCCTGGCTCGAACAAAAGGCGATCGAGCTCGGCCTCAAGAATATTCAGATCCGCTATCGTTTCAGAATCAACGCCTACGCATACAGTCAGGAAGACAAGAAGCCAATGCTGCTGAGCTACCTCAGCCTGTTCTTTCATCACAAAAACGTAACGGTCAATGGTCGGGAAATGGCGATCGGCAGCTACAACTGGTCGAATTCAGCCGAATATCTGAACTATGAAAACATCATGTTCTTCAACGGCTTGTATAAAGACCATCAGAAAATAATCGACAGCTTCAAAGACGAATTCGACGTCATGTGGAACTCACGCATGCCAATCGGGCCAGTCAAGGCTCCACGCAAGGGCGTGCCGCAGACCGTCACTCTGGCAGAAGGAAAAGCGCTGCATCATAGACTTCTGAAAACTCTCGCGAATGAAGACAACTGCAAAGTCCTCGCCACCATGGAACGCGAAGCGCACAAAACCTTCGCTCAGATTCGCGAACTGACTAAACTCAGTGAAAAAAGGGTGCGCCGGGCACTCAACGCCCTGACCAATGCAGGCTTCATCGTCAGATGGACGAAGGATTCAGTAGACGGTTATTCGCAGGCAGACTGACAACGGGCTACACACAACCCAGGAGACAAAATGCAGCCATTTCTTATCGACAACAGCTTAATCAGTAAGTTTCCGGGCAAAACAGATGCCGATCTTGTTCGGCTGGCCGCCATTCATCGCATCAACTGTCTCGCCGGCCTCAAAAAAGCCAACCATGGCTGGCTGGGAGCCTGTTTTTCGAGTATCGACCTGCTCACCTGTATATACCACCGCCACATGATCAATCCGCTCAAGCCGCTCAATCAGCGTGCCAGCGTGCATCTGTCGAAAGGGCATGCGGTAATGGCCCAGTATGCAATTCTTGCAGGCCTGGGATGCTTTCCGACTTCAAGACTGAGCGAATATAAACAACGGCATGGTCTTCCGGCACATTGTGACCGCTCGATTTCCGGCGTTGATTCAGACAGCGGTTCTCTTGGGCAGGGTTTGTCGAAGGCAATTGGTATAGCGATCAGCAATGCCGCCGCCGGGCAGAAATTTCCGGTTTTTGCAGTAATTGGAGATGGCGAACTTCAGGAGGGGCAGCTATTTGAGGCGTTTCTCACCCTGAAAAAGCTTAACCCTGGTATGGTTGTGCCGATCATTGACCGAAACTATCTGCAATCAGACAGCCAGACAGCCGACATCAAAGATGCCTCTGACTGGGCAGGCGTTTTTCGCGGCATCGGGCTCGAGGTTCATGAGATCGACGGGCATTGCATGGGTGAAATTTGCTCTGCCATAGACAGAGTGATTGCCTCGAACAGGCCGGCAGTAATTATCGCATCGACGTTCAAAGGCGGCGGTACCAGCCTTACCGCCATGCCGCACCACACAGCAAGACGTGCCGGCAAATGGCACGGGATGATTCCCGATGACCATGACTACCTGGCGATGCTTGAAGAACTGGTTGCAGCAGTCGGAGATCAGGCAGTCTCCCAGGCCTGGAACGCTTACAGGGAATCTCTGTTGCCGCAGCAACAGATTGCTGCAGGAAAAAAGGCGATCGGACTCCTTTCGACCGGAGAAGCTTTTGCTGCAGCCCTTCTCGATCTGGGTGCCACAGATCCCGACATCTACGTTCTCGATGCCGACCTGGAAAAGTCCTGCCGGCTCGGAGAAGTTGCCGAACGCTTTGGCAGCCGATTCCTCGAAATTGGCATCAGCGAACAGGATATGTGTTCAATTGGAGCCGGCCTGGGTCTGGCCGGGCGCATAGCCGTGGTCAATACCTATGCCTCCTTTTTCAAACGAAGTCTTGACCAGATATTTGCCTGCGTAACCGAGGGAGTACCGGTAATTTTCGCCGGGCATTATGCCGGTGCCGATTACTTCACTGACGGCAAAAGCCATCAGGCGATCAATGATCTCGGGCTGATGCAGGCGATTGGCGATCTCGACATTTTCGAACCAGTCGATGCGAAAAGCACCAGAAAACTTCTAACAATGACTCTGCAGCGCATGAAAGCCGAAAAAGCAGCCGGCAGCAAAAGCCGGCCGGCCTATTTCCGACTGCATCGCACTCCCGGGCAGGAGTTCCCTGCCCTGCCATATTTCGTTGGCAATGCTGGAATATACAAATCCAAGATTGAGACAGCGCAGCGCAGTCTCATGTTCACATCGGGCCCCCACATGTTGTCAGAGTCTTTGAAAGCAGCTGGCGAACTTGCAGAAGATGGGATTTGTCTGGATGTCGTTGCTGTCGCCCAGTATGCCGATCATGACAAATTCCTCAAAGGACTGATCGAAAAGGCTTACCGGCTGTTCTCTTTAGAGGATCATCGTCGTGAAACCGGCCTGGGCAGTTTCATAGCTGCAAATGGTTTCCGCAATCCGGTGCGTATTGGAGCCAGAGCTTATTGTCAGTCGACGCTGCAGTTTGCTGAAATGCTGCAAGAGCATTGCATTACCGCTGCAGATGTATGTAAAGTAGTTCGAAAAGTACTTGGCTGCAGTCACGAAAAATAACCCGATGGAGCAAGAATATGCCTGAATTCAGATTCAATCACAATAATATCAATGTTCTCAATCTTGCAAAGAGCATGGAATTTTATAAAAAGGCATTAGGGCTGGTAGAGGTCAAGCGCAAGACCGCCGAAGACGGCAGTTTCATTCTCGTCTACCTTGGCGATGGCACTGGCGGGCACCGCCTCGAACTCACCTGGCTGCGAGACCGCACCGAACCATACAATCTTGGTGAAAACGAATTTCACCTCGCTTTCACCACGAACGATTATGACGGAGCGCATGCTCTACACAAAGAAATGGGCTGCATCTGTTATGAAAACCCGAAAATGGGCATCTATTTTATTGCTGACCCTGATAATTACTGGTTGGAAATTGTACCCGAAAAGAAAATGAAGTGATGTTCAGATTAAACCAACGCCGGCGACTAGGCGGATTAGGCCCGACAAAGCTGATCGCCATCATTCTGACGGTGACTTTTATCGGCATTGCTATCTATTATTACCTTGAGCACCGCAAGGGCGGAGTTGTCGGCCCAACCAGACCACCATCAACACCCTCCGGCTTTTTTCCGGTCGACAATGCATTGCGCGAAGCAACCAGAATCACCGGCAATGTCGTCTATGGCGGCAATCCTTTGGCTGCAAGCAGCACAAGGCTGTTGTTGCTGAAAAATATTGCCTACCATGCCGGATATAGTGAAGAGCGGCACAATCCAATCTGGGTTGCCTACCGTCTCGACACTCATCGACCCGGCGAAAAATTCAAGCGGCCGAAGGGGTTCAAACCAGATCTGCGAACCAGTTCGCGCATAGAACCCAAAGACTATTCCAAGAGCGGTTACGACCGGGGGCACATGGCACCAAACGCCGCGATCGCGGACCGTTATGGGCTCGACGCCCAGCATGAAACGTTTCTGATGAGCAATATCGTACCGCAGAACCCCGTATTGAACCGCCAGATCTGGCAACGTCTCGAACGACTAGAAGACGATTATGCCAACAATCTTGAGAACGTCTGGGTAATTACCGGGCCGGTTTTTGACAGCCATATCCAGATGATGAACAACGATATCGAGGTTCCAGACGCATTTTTCAAAATCATTTTCGATGAAGAGAAAGACAACCTCCGCGCCCTGGCTTTTCTTATCCAGCAGGATGTAACCGGCAAAGAACCGCTCGACAGTTTCCTGACCAGCATCGACGAGATCGAAAAGCTCACCGGTCTGGATTTTATCGCACCGCTTGGCGATGATTCCGAGACCCCCCTTGAAGCGGTCACGCCGGGCAGGCTCTGGCAATAATTTTCTGGAGGGTGAAATGCAAACTCGACTGGCAAAAACCGATCTATTAATAATCATCGCCGGAGTTCTTTTCATGTTTCTGCTTCTTTATCACGTTTTCGGCAGTACTCATGCCGGCATCTATTCTCTGGCGAAAATCAAAAGCGTCAAGCCGGTTGCTTCAGAAGACACCGACAGCAACGAAAAAACCTTTGCCGTTGAACTGGATTTCATTACCGGGCCTTATGCCGGCCAGACGATGAACACCGAGCATTTCGAAACCCCGGGCTCAGCATACAATCTCAATTTAGAGCAGGGTGAAACGATCGTAGCGGTCGCAGAGAAGCAGGAAGACCAGCTGATAGTAGGAGTGGACGAACATTACAAATCATTCCGGCTCATGTTACTGGCAATGATAATCATTCTGGTGATTGCCATTCTTGGAGGCGTCAACGGTGTCAAGGCGATGCTGGCGCTATTCATCACTCTGATCATCGTTTTTGGGGTCATGGCCAGACTTCTGATGCAGGGATATCCGCCATTGCCTATGACTATAGCATGTTCGCTGGCAATAATTCTGGTAAACCTGCTCATCATCGCTGGTAAAACCCGAAAAGCTTTTATATCGGTAGTCGGAACAATATGTGGCGTTGTTCTTGCGGGCCTCTTTGGCTGGTTGTCGGCCATCACTCTCAAACTGACCGGTTACAGCGGTGATGAAAGCGCTTTTTTGCAGATTCTGAGTTCGAATATAGATCTGCGGGGTATAATGCTCAGCGGTATCATCATTGGCTCTCTGGGAGCCGTAATGGATGTCGCGATTTCGATCGCATCTGCGCTTTTTGAAGTAGCGCTGGCAAATCCTTCATATGACCGGCAGCGACTTTTCGAGAGCGGTATGAACATTGGCCGCGACGTTATCGGCAGCATGGTAAATACCCTGATACTTGCATATACCGGTGCATCACTGACTCTTATTCTAGTTTTTGCCATGCAGAAGGAAGATTTTCCGCTGATCAAGATCATGAACATGGAATTCATCTGCACCGAAGTGGTTCGTTCACTGGCTGGGCTTTTCGGCATGGTACTGGCGATTCCGATTACGGCGCTGGTTGCTTCGATTGTCTACACGACCAGACGTGAAAGTTATTCTGAAGACGGCGATATCGTCGAAGTTGAACAGAAGACGGGCATGTGATAGGCTTTTAACAAACAACCTCACGGGGGAATCGACATGTTTGACCAGAGAGTGGCATTACTGAGCGATTATGCCGGGCAGTATCTGCAGAAAGGCCGAGATTCAGAATCAGGCGGGCTCTGGAATCAGATGATCGGTTTATTCGGAACCCAGAAAGTGCGCCCGGGAATATCCGGGTTCAAAGGTGAACTCGATAATACCGACTTCCTTTTCGACGAAGGGTTTGCGCCTTTCTGCAAAATTGACGAACGGGTCGTCTATCTAAAGAAAAATCAGGAAGAATGCCAGATAGCAATTGCCGCAAACGGTAAAGTCTGGGATTTAAGTGACTGGGGCGAAGACTACATGTTTGTAACCCGCTTTATTGCAGAATGTTATTTCATGATTACCCGTGACGACTTCCATATCGACGACGACGAAAGAACGGTTTTTCGCGCTCTGGTTGGCTGTATCGAAGCCACAGCCAAAGAGATAGTCGATGCACGCAACATCGTCTACTGGACACTCGTTGAAAAGGTTGTCGAAGACGGGGTTGTGACTGATGACGAGCTTGCAGCGATGAAGAAGATCCGTGACGAGCTGGAACTCGACAGCCACGACGTCGACAGCCTGCATCAGAAGGCATTGAACGATTATTACGACCTGGTTCGCCAGCAGAGTCGCGAAGCTGAAGACGGGCTCGAGCAGCTCGAAAAAATACAGGAAATGGCTCGTCTGCTCAATGTTCCCCTGAGAAAGAGCGGCGGCCGCTGACTTAATGGACGATTACAGCCGGAATCTGAACTTTCTCAATTCTGAAGACCCCGAAAAGCAGTTGGACGGTCTGGCGTTTTTTGCTGCCTGTGAAAGCGGCATGCTGACAAGCGAAGCAGTTAACCGCCTTGTGTTTCTGGCTGAGCATGCCCCCCGGCATATTGCAAACGTCGCATCTTCAATTATTTCCCAGTCACTGGCAAACCGGCAACACAATTTCATCGCAGCTCCTCTGCTGCACAAACTCAAAACTGCCCGTGAATCAGAAATTTCGCTGCATGAACTTGAATGGGCAACCCGGCTTGAGACTGTCGCCTTTAAAAAGGCTCTCGAGCTTTATCTCGACCGCTGTACCGAAGAAAAGCATATTTCATGGCTGGTGAAAAACCTGCCGCGCGCCTACCCTGATCTTGAGCAAATCCCTCTCTTAACCTCCTTTCTTACCTATGGCGACGAACGAATCGTCAGCAACACTATCGAAGGGCTCGAGAACCTCAAAGATCCCACGGTAATTTCGATCTTCGCTCAAATGCTCGACCACGCTTCTCCAAGAGTCAGATCTACCGCTGCCGGCGCTCTTGCCCGGGCCCATCCCGATAAGGCTCACAAGGCACTCGAGTTCATGCTCAAAAACCCCGACGACGTCGCTCAGATCAAAGCAGCCTGCCATGCTA
>CAZPCO010000034.1:9160-16436 GCA_964585025.1 uncultured bacterium
AGCTTAAACACGAGAATTTTGCCGAACTGCTCCTGCCCCTGCTGCAGCACGAAAAAGTTCGTGCTGACGCAGCCGCCACTCTGGCCGCAATACTACTCGAAGAAACCGGCCAGATTTTTGACCACCGCCTGTTACATGACCGTAACGATCTCAAAGCATTACTGGCTGAAGCCATGATCGATCAGTTGCAAAAACATTGTCAGAGATAAGGCAATCAGTGATATAATATTGCTCCAATTTTTTTTATTCGGAGGCACTGATGACGATACTTGGCAAAGAAGCCATCATCCAGGAAATGAAGAAAGGCAATATCAAAATTGAGCCTTTCGATGAAAAGATGCTTGGGCCGGCCAGCATTGACCTGCACCTGTCAAATGCATTCCGCGTGTTCGTTCATCTTCCCAACGAACTGCACCTGACCGATAACATGGATTTCAAGGCCGCCACCAAAGGCATCCTGATTCCAGATGGAGACACCCTTACCGTCAGGCCAGGGCAAACCGTTCTTGGTATCACATCTGAAAAGGTGAGCCTTGGAAACGGCCTTTCTGGCTGGCTTGAAGGTCGAAGCCGCTTTGCACGGGTCGGGCTTCTCGTGCACATTTCAGCTTCATTCATGCAACCAGGGATCAGCAATCACCAGGTACTCGAGATATCAAATTTCGGTCCGATCCCGCTCAAACTGATACCTGGCACTCCGATTTGTCAGTTCATCTTTCAGCGCTGCGAAAATCCGGGCCAGTATCACGGCGTGTTTGCAGGTCAGACTCCCGAAAATTTCTGGCTCGGCTGATAATGGAGAAAAGAAATGGCCAACCCCTGGAAATGTAGCAAATGCGAAAGCAACCTGTTTGAAACTGGTGAATTACGCGCGACCGGCGGTTTTTTGTCAAAACTGTTCGACATTCAGACTGAGAAATTCACCACGGTCACCTGCAAAAACTGCGGTTTTACCGAACTGTATAAACGCAGCAGCAGTATTGTGGGTCATGTTGTCGATTTCATGATTGGATCGTGACATATAAAAAAAGCCGGGCATTTCTGCCCGGCTTTTTTTATATGAATGAAATATTTTATCGTTTTCTGACAGGTTTTGCAGCCGGTTTAGCCTTTGCAGGGGCTGCGATCTGCAGATTTTCGATGCCGTGTTCGGCGAATTCTTCACCAAACTGAGCCGCGAAACCTTCGTAGATTTCCATGTGTTCTTCAAAGGTGCCAGCTTTTTTGTTACCAAGTTTTCGGTTGAGTTCACGCTCAGCGAGGCGTTCTACCAATTCATCCCAGAAGGTTTTTTCTTCGAATTCATTTATAAAAGCACGCGCCAGGCTATTTTCTTCCCAGGTGTCATCAGGAAAATATTCCTTGATGTCGTCGAGATATTCAATTTCCTTTTTCATGCCGTTTTTCCAGGCAAAGGCAAAAATTTTCTGAATCAATTTTATGTAATCGTCTTTGCGTTCGTCATCTTCAGTATCATGGGCAGTCATGACCCAGTCAGCCATCACGGCCAGTTCGACGAGCTTTTCGAGTTCAGCCTTGGTAAAACTGATTTCCATAGTCCGATTCCTTTAAATGAGATTTCAAACTGATTGGTGACAAATTACCACAGAAGAAAAACAAGAGCAAAACGAATCTTATTGATCTGGAGGTAAACGGCTGTTTATAGCCTGGCAAAATTGCCGGCAAACTCTGACAGACTGTCGAATACTGGCACTCCGCAAGCCTGAAGCCGCTTTCTGGAATTATGGCCCGCGGCGATAAGAACACATCTGATGCCCATAGCCGAAGCAGTTTCATAATCATGAACCGTGTCACCGACCATAAGAGCAGTATCTTTGCTGCAACCGGTATCTGCAATAAGGTGGCGGCCCAGTTCGATTTTGCTGTGAGCGTAGCTGTCGCTCAGTCCGTGAACTCTATCGAAGTAGCTTTCAAGCTGAAAATGCACGATGCATTGTTTCAAGGCGCGGTCAAAAAGGGCAGACAGAATAAATTGTCGGCAACCACGGCTTTTAAAGGCAGCAAGAGTGCTATACACGCCAGAATGCAGACTGCATTCAAACATACGGGTACTGTAAGCATCGATATATTCCTGACCAGCTGCTTCGTAGGACTCTTTGGAAAAATCGAACCCGATGTTTTCGTAATATTTTTTGATCGGAAATTCAAATTTCTCAAGATAGTCTTCGAGTATCAGCTCCTGCAAAGAGCGCTTTTTCAAACTGACATTTATGATGTCTATGCACTCGTTGACATCGTTGAGAAGAGTTCCATTCCAGTCCCAGAATATGGTGTTGATTGCGGTCATGGTGTTTCTCCATCCTGTGTTTAACCTGGCGAATTATAACACAAAATGGCCCTGGCCGACCGATCGGCTACATGGCTGGAATACCGGTCTGTTTTGCAAGCTGACGCAGAGTTTCTTCGGCTTTTTCCTGCGAGGAAATAAAAGGAAAAACCGTGATAAAATCACTGTTCTGCAAAATCATCAATATTTCCCAGGCCGGTTCAGAACGAGTTAGTGGCAGGCGCTGGTGCGAAAACATATTGAGACGAAAACCGGCCACATCAGAAAATCTGAGATCAGCAGGCTTTCCCAGAATACCGAAAAGGTAGAAGCCACTGAATTCTATGCGACCTTCGTCTGATAAAAATACAATTCTTCTGAAACCATCCCTTAGAAGCGAGAAAACCCTGGCAATCAACACTACCGAGAGCAGAAAAAGCAATACCGCCAGCATCGCGCTGATGGAACGACCTGCAGTTGCCTGAAGAGACACTGCCAGATTGTAAATACCCCCGAGAATGAGAGCGAAGCCAGCTGCCGAGCACAGTGAAATTTCAAGATACAGGTCGACGGAGCGACGGCACTCAACACTGATGCCGCCATTGATTTGTTCGGTCTGGTATTCAAGCAGCGGGTGCCCGCCTTCCATCTGGCCGTGAGCAGTCATAATATCATTCAGGCCTCTCTACATGATGAGTCATGTTCATCCACCAGCTTTCATTTTATGCCACACTGAATCAGTACCCTGATAAGAATATATCTTTTCACACCCTGATTAGCAAATAGCGAGTCAAATGTTCGATAATTAGACTTGCCAAAATTTTAACCGGCATTATAATTTGGTACATTCTCAACATTAAGAGGTAAAAAATGAAGCGAATCGGTAGTTTTCTGATACTGATGGTTCTTCTGGTAGCTTTTGCCGGGGCTGGTCAGGCAGCATACGCCAATGTCGAAGACTATTTCGACAACATAAAAACCAGTGCGTTCGACCCTGAGGCAAAAATCAGATTTCTGCCGGAGAACGTCAATTCCTGGTTCGCCAGATGGCAGATCCTCGACAGCGCCCGCAAATCGATAGATGTTACCTATTTCATCGTCGAACAGGATATTTTCGGCATGAGCATGCTTGGCATGCTTTATAAGAAAGCCCGCGAAGGTGTCAACATCAGACTTATGGTCGATGCCCGCGGCACCAAAGGCCTGGCTCGAAAGTTCATCGGCCAGGACGTCCTCCAGGAAATGGTCAAATTCAAAAACGTGCAGATCCGGGTTTTCAATCCGGTTCACCGCAAACTGCAGGCACTGTTCGATGACCTTCGCAAGATAACGGCTTCAAACCATGACAAAATCATCATTGTCGATGACGAATACCTGATCACCGGTGGTCGAAACATTTCTAAAAATTACTTCGTCGACCCACGCGACCTCAAGACGGTCTATCGCGATACCGACGTTCTGATTCAGAGCCGCAAGGTCTGCAATCAAGCCGGCATGGCCTTTGACGAAGAATTCCGCAGTGGTGGCACTTTTGAAATTTACAAAGATGTTTTCGGTAATGCCGACACCATGAGCAAAGATCTCGAAATCGCCTATAACGCCATGCGTCGTTTTATCACCGGCGGCGGCTTGTTCAAGGCACCCTCCCCCACTCTCAGCAAAGAAGCAAATGCTCTGCTTGTCAAATACAACGACGAATTGAAAAACTATGAACGCATGCAGCATTTCGCCTCATTCAGACTTTTCAATGGCGAAAGAAGCTATCCAACCCGCATTCTCGACAAACACTCGATCCAGGGCACCAGAAACGACATCACCCCGAATATTTCAGGCCTCATGGATGCTGCCGAATCTGAAATAATCATTCAGAACCCTTACGTCGTTCTGACCGAAGAAGCCAGAGCCGCGATCAAGCGGGCAAACGACCGTGGCGTAAAAGTAATTATTCATACCAACAGCCCGATGAGCTCAGACAGTCTGTTAACTCAGGCAATGTTCATCGGCGACTGGAAAGGCATTCTCAAAGAAATGCCCAATGTAAGAATTTTCGGTTACAAACTGTCAACCAAGCTGCATTCAAAAGTATTTGTATTTGACCGTAAGGTCGCCATCGTCGGCACCTACAACATGGATTACGTAAGCGAGCAGATCAACTCGGAAGTAGTTGCGGTCATCAAATCACGCCCATTCGCTACTCAGGTAGCTGAACGCATTATGCAGGACATCAAAGATTCAGTCGAATACAAGATTAAAGTCGAACGAGACGGTTCTGTAACCACCGTTTATGGCCCTGAATCACACTCGGACAAATCGGTGATCGATCGTCTCAACATGCTGCAGAAGCTGCAGTGGCTCAAACCTCTGATCTGATAATATGACCATGAAGCTCGGGCGGCCCGGAAGGGCTGCCCCGTAGCTGCAAATCCTCGCTCAGGTCGAGGATTTTTATTTTTAGCGGCAAAGAGATGGCAATATCAGCCATTGACTTTTGTCACAAAAAAGGTATCATATTTAGTGTTTGCACAAAAATTCACGAAGTAAACATGGTGGTATGCAATGCTTGACAATCTTCTGAAAAAGGCTGAACAGACCGGGAATCTTAACGTTGAGGAAATCGAACTGCTTCTCGGACTGGATAAACCGGAAGAGCTCGAAAAGCTTTTTGCGGCGGCTTATGCTGTTAAGGCCAGATATGTCGGAAAGATTGCCTATTTTCGCGGCATAGTCGAATTCAGCAACGTCTGCAGCAAAGACTGTTATTACTGCGGCATCAGACGCAGCAACAGTAAAACCAGCCGGTTCACGATTCCGGAAGAAGATATTGTCAAATCGGCAGTATGGGCATGGGAAGCCAATTACGGCAGTGCGGTACTGCAATCCGGAGAGCGGTCAGATGCGGCTTTTGTCGACATGGTGGCACGGGTTATCGGGGAAATAAGAAAGCGCACCAATGGCGAACTGGGGCTTACCCTGTCGCTTGGCGAGCAGTCAGAAGAAACTTACCGTCGCTGGTTTGCAGCCGGAGCTCATCGCTACCTGCTTCGTATCGAAACCAGCAATCCGGAGCTTTACAAAAAACTGCACCCCGAAGACCACAGCCACGAACAACGCCTTGAATGCCTCAATCGCCTGCGTCGAGCCGGCTTCATGGTTGGAACTGGAGTCATGATCGGCCTGCCATTCCAGAATCTTCGGCATCTGGCCGAAGATATACTGTTTTTCAAAGAACAGGATGTAGATATGATCGGCATGGGCCCATATCTGTATCACAACGAAACTCCCCTGGCACAGTATCGCTCACAATGGGAAATTCCGACTGAACGACTGCTGAATCTGGGTTTGAAGATGATCGCAGTGACGCGACTGGTGCTGCGTGACGTCAACATTGCCTCAACGACAGCCCTGCAGGCACTTCAGGACAACGGGCGCGAACTCGGGCTCAAAGCCGGAGCAAACGTTATCATGCCCAATACTACCGACACTCAATATCGTTCCAGCTACCAGCTTTACGAAAACAAGCCATGCCTGGACGAAAATGCTTCCATGTGCCGCGGCTGCCTGCAGCGACGCATTGAAGCAATTGGCGAGAAAATCGGTTTTGGAAGCTGGGGCGATTCCCCGCATTATAAAAACCGCCGTGAAACTAAGAAGGAGACCGGTTATGAAAATACTGCTGCTGCTGATTCTACCGGTATTGCTGCTGGCGAATTCAATAACCAGAACCTCAGGAAGTGAAAACATGCAGATACGCCCTCTGACTCCGGAAGAAGAACGTGTAATCGTGCATAAAGGGACTGAATACCCCTTTACTGGAAAATTCGTGCATCACAAGGAAAAGGGAACCTATGTGTGTCGTCGCTGCAACACTCCTCTCTATCGTTCTGACGACAAGTTCGAATCAGGATGCGGCTGGCCGGCATTTGACGATGAAATTTCCGGAGCTGTAACCCGCAAACCAGACCCGGACGGTCACAGAACCGAAATAGTCTGTTCGGCATGCGGGGGGCATCTTGGGCATGTTTTTTCCGGCGAAGGTTTAACACCCAAAAATTTACGCCACTGCGTCAACTCAATATCACTGGATTTTGTTCCGACTGCCGACAAGACGGTCAAAACGGCAATTTTTGCTGCCGGATGCTTCTGGGGGGTTGAACACCTGATGAAAAAGGCCGATGGTGTCAGGTCGACCCAGGCAGGTTATACTGGAGGACACATGAACAGCCCCGATTACCGAAGCGTCTGCACTGGCAACACAGGGCATTACGAAGCAGTGAAAGTTGAATTCGACCCTGCGGTAACTTCATTCACCACTCTGGCCAAGCTGTTTTTCGAAATACATGATTTCAGCCAGACTGACGGTCAGGGGCCAGATTTGGGCGAACAATACCTGTCGGCGATTTTTTATAGCGACGACGGACAAAAGGAAGAAGCAGACGCTCTGATAAAACAGCTGCAGGCGATGGGGCACAAGGTAGCGACCAGGATTCTTCCGGCTGCGGAATTCTGGCCCGCAGAAGATTATCATCAGGATTATTACCAGAAAACCGGCAAGGCCCCCTACTGCCATCTAAGACGCAAGATCTTCTAATCTATTGACCGGCATTAAGCAGGCGACAGAACGCTGGTGCTTCTGCGCTGGCTTCTTTCGTTATGAACGAACACTGTCTCTGAAACCCAGTCGTCGCAGAACAGGAACAACCGGGCAGAGGCCGGTGAACGCCGACTGAATAAGATTCAGGGCCACAAAAACTGTCAACCAGACGAACAGGGGATGAACAAGCCTTGTCAGAACAAGGCTCAAAAGAATCATCGTTCCAGCAAGAACTCTGACAGCATTGTCTATTGTCATATTTCACCTCGCAGATATTTATTGCATATGGCAGGAATGGATTGCAAAAAAACCCGGCAAATCAGCCGGTCCAGGTTCTTAATCTATGCAGACGCAATAATTATCATTTTGCAATCTTCATGCCAGTAAAGCCATCAATT
>CAZPCO010000035.1:0-15790 GCA_964585025.1 uncultured bacterium
GTTACATAGATGCTGCTGCCATCATATTCGAGGTCTTCGGCCCCGGCGGCGAGATCGACGGTTTTCAGCCAGTTCACGCCGTCGGCAAGCTGCCAGGCGTCGGCGGTAAAAGATTTCGACTGGCCGGCCGGCTTGAACGTTACTTTGGTGGCAGCTGTGGCCAATGGTGAATTATAGAGTGCCAGTTTCGAATTCAATGCGCCGTATGAAATGCTGAGTGCCATGTATTTGCCACAGGCTGCCATTCCCTGAACCGACTCGCGGCAGAAGATCAAACTGTCGGGCTTGAAGGCGGTGCGGTTTTTGTCGCCGTCTTTGAAAGTATATTTTCTGGTGGCGGTGGGCAAACCGTCTGAATCGACCTTGTAGCCGGCAATCCAGGTGTTGCGGCCGAATGGATTCTGGGAATGATGAGCGATGGGCGCGAAGTCTTTATTGGAGGCCTTGACGAAGTCACCGACCCATATGTGGGTGCCGTCGAAGCTGACGAAACTCGCCTTACTGTCGACTTCAAAAATTTCGGCTGCAGTCAGGTCGCAGGCTGGAATCTGGAGACTAGCCGGGACGCCTGACACCCTGGTCTGAGCTTTGGCATTTTTGTCGTTGATGAAATCAAGGATTTCCTGAAGTTTGAAGCCGTAAATCTTGTTGCCGGAGGCAACCCAGGCATATCGGCCGGCGACGGCTACTCCACCGGCGTGGCCGGTATATGGGGTGCTGCTGTCCTGGTATAGAGCGAATCTGCGCACGGCTTTGCCGCTGCTGCGTTCAATGACTACAAGCTGTGAAGGCTGATCGGTATAGTCTGGTTCGCAATAATAGGAAAGCAGAATGTGCTTGTAATTTGCCGATCTGGCCTGATCGGAGGCTGGAACCACCACTTCCCCGGGCAGGTAGGCAATGCCCTGGCAGACAAATTCACGACCTTCATGACCTGGTATGATGGCCGAACTGCTGACGAAATCAGGCGGGGTGTCTTTGGTGACAGCTTTATTGATCGTTGAGGTAAGACCGGAGTAGCCCTTTTTTACGCTTTTGACAAAGCGTTGCCAGAGTCCGGGTTTTTCCTTTTCCTGGGTTGCTGACTGTGCTGCGGTTTTTGAGATGCTTACCGGCTGGTCGGAAAAAGGGGTCTGGGCCGGCAACATTGCTGCTGAACCGACAATGAGAGCTACGAGCAGAAATTTAGCGGTTTTCATACGATTTCTCCGTTCAGGCCAGGTCATATGGAATGTATTTATATTATACCATCAGTGACGAGCAATGGTTTTTGAAAATTGCATTGAGCCTCTGCGGCAAAATATTGTATGATGCGCTCAGAAGAATCTGGAGCAACACTTTTGCGGATATTTCGCGCACTGATAATGTTATGGTGTTTCTCATTCGCCTGTTTTATCTGGGCCGCAGGCTTCAGAACACAGGCAAATCTGCGCTTTTCCCACAAAACCCACGAAAAAAATTCCGTCAAATGTGCGGCCTGTCATGTAAATCGTGAAGCCGGCGATTCGGCGATGCCGCCCATTCCTCCAGGTTGGCAGCCTTTGCGACCTACTGGCATCGTGGCCTCGGATGTCGGAGGCATTTTTGCGCAGAAGCCTGAAGTTAATGACACTTTCGGGCGCCCGGGGGAAAAGCGCTGCCTTGAATGTCATTTCAAGACCCGCGAGAAAAGCGACTGCGGCCTTTGCCATCTTGAAAAGCCGGGTGAAACAAAAAGAGCCCGCGATCGTCTCGGCACCGGCTTTTTCTTTTCCCATAAAAAGCATGAGCAGCATGAATGCAGCCGCTGTCACCCCGGAATCACCGAGTGGGACAACCTCGATGGTCACATGATCAGTGCACAGATGGAAGACTGCCTTGAATGCCACAACGGGAAAGATGCTCCGAAGGACTGTCTGATCTGCCACAAGCCCACCCCGCGCCCTGATGACCATACTGCGAATTACGAAAAGAAGCACGGCATGGCTTATCGCGCTGACCCGCAGCGTTGCCGCATGTGTCATGAAGACTCTTCCTGCGTCGACTGCCATTCGCGCAAGCCCAGAGATCATACGCTGGCATGGGTAAGATACCGCCATGGTCTGGCGGCCAAGACCAATCCGCAGAAGTGCCAGGCATGTCATTCCGACCCATGGGTGTGCCGGCGTTGCCACGACTGGTAAACGACTGGTTCACAAGTCGCAGAATTGATAGTAAGATGAATAAGCTGATTTTTTGAGACAGGGGGGCTAAGATGGACGGCCTTAACAGAATAATGTTGCAGGATCTGATCGAGAAGGTTGATGAGCTGTGCGGCAATGCCTATGAAGGCTGCGTTCAGCTGCTTTCCCGTCTGATAGCCTGCGAATCGTTGAGCGGTCAGGAAGCCGAATGTGCGGAGACACTGGTAAGCTTTTTCCATAACCGCAACCTTCCCTGTCTGGTGGATTCGCGGGGCAGTGTGCTGGCCATTTCTTTGCCCAGAAATTTTGAGAGTGACCAGCCGGCTGACCTGCAGCGCGATGGTGAAGCATGGCTCAAATCGCAGCTGGAAAAGGCCCGCAATCTTGGGCTGAAGATTCTGGCTTTTAACGCTCATCTCGATGTGGTCGGGGCTGATAACCGCGATGAATGGCGGGATGACCCGTTCAGGGCAGTGCGGAAGTTCGGGCGCATTTTCGGCCGCGGCACCTGCGATATGAAGGGAGCGCTGGCGGCGATGTCGATGGCGATGACTGTGGCCAGAGATCTTGATCGCTCTTTTGAACGGCAGTGCGTTCTGCTCGGCTGTTTCTGCACCGAAGAGGAAGCCGCCGAAGGCCTGGCTTTCAAAGAACTGCTAGAAGAATTCAATCTGAAGCCAGACATGGTATTGCTGGGAGAACCTTCGAAAATGCAGATCGCTCGTGGGCAACGCGGCAAGCTTGAGATGCTGATAGAAACTGCCGGAGTTTGCGCGCACACTTCCGTGCCAGAATCTGGTGAAAATGCGGCTTACAAGCTTGCAAGAGCTCTTCTGGCCGTCGAAAATTTCGATGCTGAGGAACGCTTCAAGCATGGTCTGGAGCCTGAAAGTATTCTTAATCGAACCACAATGGTGGCTGCGATGATCGAAAGCTGGCCAAAAAGCAAAAGCTTCGTGCCAAATCGGGCCAGAGCTCATGTTACAGCACGTCTGGCGCTTGGCGAAACGATGCTGACGGTTGGCAAGCGTCTGATTGCCGATGAAAACTGGCCGGATGCGGTCATGAAGCCAATAGTCTATGAGGGCAAATCATATAAAGGCCGTTCCAGTGAGTGGAAATCAGAACACCCGGCATGGGAAACCTCTACCGACAACCCGTTTTTCCATCGCCTTTCAGAAGCATACAGAGAATTGTTCGATGCCGAACCGGTTCACAAAATCTGGCCCTTTTCGACAGACGGGGTCTACAGCGCCGGCATGGCTGGAATTCCAACTCTTGGCATTGGCCCGGGGCACGAAGAAGTTGCTCACAAGACCGATGAGTGGGTTTCTGAAGAAGAACTGCGCAATGCTCTGAAGTTATACGCGTTTCTGGCTTTTTACAAATACTGAGTCATTCCAGATTGCCCAGTTGGCTGAGAAATGCACGGTATTCCCGGCGTGAGGCTTCCTGGGCTTCGATACGGGCATGATTGATGGCTTCGTGATTGCCTTTGACCAGTTCGACGATGTCGGCATCGAGTTTGTGGTTGATACCCATTTTTTCGAGAACGATGATCGTCTGTTCGTTTGACATACCCTTGCGATAAGGGCGGTCTTCAGTGAGGGCGGTAAACACATCGGCGACGGCCAGCAACCTGGAACCGAGCGGCAGATCCTTGCGTTTCAATCTGAAAGGGTAACCGCTGCCATCGAGACGTTCATGATGATATGAGCCATATTTGTTGATGGCTGCGAGATCTTCGATCGGTTCAAGGGCCCGGTAGGTGTAAAAAGTGTGCCCGCGCATCTGGTTGAACTCGTCATCGGTGAGTTTTCCTGGTTTCTCAAGAATTTCGGTCGGAATGGCGAGTTTGCCGAGGTCGTGCAGATAGCCCGCAACTTTCAACTCGAAGCATTCGTGCTCGTTAAGCCCGGCCAGCATGCCAAGATGTTCTGCTGTCGCCGAAACCCCGCTGGAATGAGTCGCGGTGAACGGACTTCTGAAGTCGATCATGCGTCTGATAAGGCTTGAAAACGATAGAAGTTCGCGTTTGCTCATATGAATGGTTTCGAGCCGCACTGACTGTTCGAGCTGCTTGCTGATAAGAGGCGAAACCAGGTCGAGCCAGAAATATTCCTTCTCGGCCATCTCGAGGAAGGCTTCGACGAGTCGCGGCTCAAACAGCGTGTCGCCGGTCTCGATGACCTTCTGCTTGATCGCTTCAACCTGACCGAGAATTACCCGGTCGCGTCTGATCAACAGCGCAACGTGATCGGCAAGCACCAGAATACGGCTGCCAAGCGGCACTGAATGGCCGTTGCAGAAACGCCCCTGCCCGGCGGCCCATGGGGTGTGATGAAATCTGATCAACTCTGCGGCCTTCTGCATCGGCTCAAAAATGTTGATCAGCTGATAACCCATTTCAGCATGCGCCTGGCCATTGGCGTATTCGAACTTCATCGTTTCCATGCGTTCGGCCAGAGAAATCGCGCCGACATCGTGCAGGATGCCGGCGCAGACAATTTCGTTCTGTTCTACGACCGGCAGGTCAAGCGCATCGGCAATGCGCAGCGAAATCAGGGCTACCTGCTTGTGGTGATCGTTGAGAACCGGGCTGATCCAGTCGAGGATGTCAGACAGGCAGTTGAGAAAATCGAAAAGTTTTATGCGGTATTGTGGTTTCATTCACCACATATTATAAACGACCTGCCGGCGAAATTCATCGAAATTTGTCACGGCCTGTCTGGAATGAGGGCGGCAACTGCCGCCCTGAAGTGGCCATCGATGTCTGATGATCAGATAATTGACTGCTCGTCGTTTTCCTGGTCTTCTTCCTTTGCAGGTTTGCCGAGAAAGGTGATCTGGTCGCCAACTATCTGGGTAATATACTGGGTTTTGCCTTCACCATTCTGGAAGCTTCTGATTTCGAGCCTGCCTTCGATAAGCACCGGCCGGCCCTTTTTCAAATACCGGCTGCATATTTCCGCCGTGTTGTTCCAGACGACGATGCGGAAAAAGGCGGTTTCGGTTTTGAGTTCGCCCGCGTTGTTGCGCCAGCGCTTGTTGATGGCCACGGGAAAGGTTGCCATACGGCGGCCATTGCCGGTTTCTTTAACCTGAGGGTCACGGGCCAGGTTCCCTGCCAGAAGAACGCGATTTACTCCTACCATTTTTTTTCCTCCAGATTTATATATGAGCCCAAGCAGGTCTCACTAATAAATCAGTTGAAAAAGAAAAATGGGAAAAAATAAATGAGAAATTTTTCCGGGTCGGTGAAAGTCAGATTCTGCCGAGCAGAGAATAGTAGATCAGCCCGACCCACTCATGAATAGCAGCATTTATGGCAGTGAGGTAATGCTCCGATGCGTAGTAAATTCCCTCGACAGTATGGGTTGGCGCGGGTAGAACTTCAAAACCCTTTTTGGCAAAGGTCAGAACCGATCTGTAGATGTGGGCGTTGCTGGTCACCAGGAGAATGCGGCTGATACCGCTTTCTTTCAATAGTTTGAATATGTATTCTGCTTCGGTAGCGGTTGTTACAATTTCTTTGCTGATCAGAATGCTTATGCTTGCCGGTTCTGCTTTGAACATGCTGGTAAAACTGGCTACCCAGGCTGCTTCAGCAAATCCGTTGAATTTAGAAAAGCCGGTGCTGATAAACAATTTTGGCGCTCTGCCTTCCTGAAGAAGTTTGAGGCCATGTGTGACTCTTTGAAAGCCGCTGTAGCCTGGTTCTCCATTCTGCATCGCCCCGGAAGCGAGAACGACAATGGCTTCGGCGTTTTCGCTGGAATGGGGCATGATCAGAGGTTCAGCCAGATAGCCACCGACCGGAAACGCCGTAGCGAGAATGACGAAAGCTGCCAGCAGCAGCATGCCGTCTCGATAAAACCAGGCTTTGCATGGATGATAGGGATCTTTGTGCATTCTGGAAGCAAGCAGTAATGTTCCGGTAACGACGAGAAACAGGCCGGCGAAAAATTGCCTGTAAGGGTGGTTCAGCTGCCCCATTATCAGATACAGAACGGTCGGGAGAAGAAGGAGCAATATTCTTGTCATTTATTGTTCAGGCCTTAATTTTGTATTTTGCTGCTGGCGAAAACGATTGTCGTAATCGATAAATTCGCTGCACCAGCGCAGCATGTCCTGGCGCAGAGTATAATGCTGTTCGATGCTTTCGGCAAAGTTTTCATTGGCAAGAATGCGTTCAAGCTGTCGCCTGGCGCGCAAAAATGCCGACTGACCGCGGGAAATCAGCATCATGAAGTCGTCAGACCTCGATCTGGTCAGTAGTGAAGAATGCATAACGGTTTCAGCCAGTATGGCGGTTGCCAGGTTGCGCTCACGGACTGCCTGATGAATGCGAATTTCACCTGGTTGCGGCGGTGGGTTCAGATGAGCGCTGACACGGTTGAGAATTTCGTTTCCGGCCAGCGCCATGAGAAAAATGTGCGACTGCAGCAGTCTTTCGGGCTCGGCATTGAAAGCATCGCGATCGAGATCGCTCATCAGGTGATAGAGATTCTGGCTTTCGATACTGAAAAGATGCAGGGGAACGGAGTCATCGACTTTTGCTTTAAGATTTTTAAGTGGCTTGCGCCGGCATTCGCAGAGCATTTCGTCCATAGCGGTGAGCGTGGGGCCATGTTTGAATGGGTTCGGCGGGCGTCGGGTAATTGAGTCGGCCTGCTGAGGCTCTCTGGGAACGATTTTTTCGTTGTTCGTTTTCTCGACAACCGGCTGAGTCGATTCGGTGGTGACGGCGCAGGGTTTGCTTTCGGGTTCGGTCGCTGACTGACCTGCCAATATCTGCGACTGGTTGTATCTGGCGATTGCATACAGCATTCCGGCATAGATTGCGGCGATGAGAACACCGGGAAGATTACCGACAAAGAAATACTGGCCAGGAATCGCCTGGAATTTTCCGAGGATAAAAAGCATGCCATCGAGAACCAGTGACAGGCCGGGAGCGACCAGAATTGCCGCGGCCGGCCAGAAAATAGCCAAAAACGCGGTTATGAAGGCAACCGGCAAAATGTAGCTGAACGACCAGACAATCAGAGGGTTGACCAGCAATGCAGAAGTCGATACGGTTCCGAAAAGAAACGCAGACAATGGCATGGTTCCGAAGCTGGCAGCCATTGAGATGGCGAGATATCTTGCGAATATTTTCGGGAAAAAGCATCGTTTAAGTGCATCTTCAAGGGGCCCCCTGAGAAAAACGATGCTGATCACGGCGGCGAAGCTGAGCTGGAAGGCGGCATTGCTTATGAGCTGCGGGTCGATGAGAAGCAACAGAAATGCGGCGATGGCAACCGGGCGCACCGGCGATGGATAAGCTTCAATATGAAGAACTATGGCAACGCACAGATACATGATGAATGCGCGCCAGACCGATGGGCTGCCGACGGTGGTCATAGAATAAAGGAGCAGGAAGACCCCGATCATTATGCTTCGTGATAACGGTGGAATTTTGAGCCAGTGAAGAATGGCTGCCAGAAACATTATCAATACCATTATATGTTGGCCGGAGACGGCAAGAATATGACTTATGCCGGTTTCTCTGAATAAAGCTTTGTCTTCACGGGTCAGCTGACTCGTGTCGCCAAGAATGAGCCCGGTGACGATACCGGCATGTCTGGGAGGCAGCACAGTGCTCAGGCCATCGCGTAATTGTCTCTGAATACGGCCGGTTATGCTTTTGGGTGAGAGATTACTGGAAACATTGGTGATGCTGTCAGCGTGAAACGCTGGCGGATAACCGGGAGATCCAATGGAAAACCGGCCGGTAAGAGAGTAGCTCTGCTCAGGCTCAGGAATGATTTCCGGGTGATTCAGGGCGCAGTCGACCAGGCCAGGTATGGAAACCTTCTGTTCGTTGCTCTCGAACCTGGTATCTGCCATTTTGAACCTGATACTGCCGGAACTTTTCATGTTCAATTCACCTTTGAACTGGCCGGATATTGTTCCAGTGCTACCATCGAGTGCCAGAAAGTGTGAATAATCGGCAGGCATTACCATCAGTAGGTTGCCATAAAAAGCGGCAGACGACAGGGCTGCCAGCGCCAGAAATATGGTTCGCCACCGAACGAGGCTATCTGGGTATGAGAGGAGCAGGCAGCCTATAGCGGCTGTCAACATGGCGGTGTGCATTCCAGACGGCAGGAGTGAGGCAAGCATCAGCCCGACGGTAAACAATGCTGAAAATACCACCAGTATATCGGAGGGAGCTGTAAATATCTCTTTGCCGGCTGGTCTATTCATCGCGGTTAAGCTTTACCCCGGCTTCCTGTAACGACCTGATTCTGCCCGGACCGATATTTTTGACCCGATCGTCGAGATCACGCCAGTCGAAAAATGGTTTAATCCGACGTTCGTTGATAATCAGAGTTGCAGTTTTTGAGCCAATGCCCGGGCATGCGGCCAGATCTTCGTGGCCTGACTCATTGATTATCACGTGGTCAGGGGCGGCAGGTCCTGATTGTTGAATTTCTGAGACAATCGGAAGACGGGAATTTATTTTGGCGCTGATCTGATGTGAGCCTGCAGCGATGTAGTTCTGCAGCGAAACAGAGTCAGAACCGGTCAGCATGAAGATGATGCCAATAGCCAGTGGGATAAGGCAGAGGATACGAAAATTCCTGGAATCTGTTTGAGTCAGAGAAAACAGATGCGCAGCCCTCCCTCGACTTCAACTAATTTGGCAGGCCTGTCGCCGAGCGCCTTGCATACCTGTTTGAGGGTTTTCAGCTCGCGTAACGGGTTTTCAACAAATCTGCGTCGGTCAAAAACCTTCTGATTCCAACCCCCATGCTCGATTGCAAACCTGACACAGATAAAATCCGCAAAGCTCCCGGTCGTTATCGGCAGTTTTTGCCAGGAAAAATCATTCGGCCCGGCATAATGCATGGCCAGCAGCGGCGCAAAGGGATAAAGACAGGCTGTGACCAGTGCTTTTTCACTTGTTGTCAGCTGAAGTCCGGGAGGGGAAACCTTGACCGCGTGTTTCAGCTGAGTCAGAGCGGCGGCTGGGTCATTTCTGCCGATGACGTGATCCCTGGTTTGAATGGCGGTTTCCAGCCAGGGAACTGCTGCAAATGTCTCTCTGCTCGAACCAAGCTGATTATAGAGTCTGGCGAGCCATTTAAATGATGGTTCGAGTTCGTTTTCGGTCTTTGCGCAGTTACCGGCTATGACTGCAATCCTGCAGGCATCGGCACCATATTCGCTCTGCAGTCCGGCATCGAAAGGCAGTTTATATGAAAAAGGTGAGATCCAGCCAGCATTTTCCGCAGACCATAATTGCTCCACTCTCAGCCTGATATCAGCTTCCAGGGTTGAGCACGATAACAAAACAGGCCATTGTCTGGCCTGTTTTTCGATACTGTGTGGATTATACCGCGCGGTCAATGGGTGAGCAGGCCCCAGAGCTGCCTGGTTTTTTCGTTTTCGATGCCGGCGTCGGTTGTGGCAAAAAACAGCAGTTCACGTGCCTGGTTGACAATTGCCGGCTGTTGCAACGCCTTGCCACAGGCGATCAGAAATCTGATTTCGAAGATGAAAAAATCCTGGTCGGTCGTTGCGGCATTCTTTTCGACTTCAAGAAGATTCTTCATCGCTTTTTCAAAATCGCCGGCCTTATAAAGCTCCAGCAGCTCGAGAATCGCTGCGGCGGTTTTAACTGTCTGGCTGTTTTCTTTCTGACGCTCGGCATCGGTAAGCAGTTTGACTGCTTCTTCAGCTCTTTTTACCCAGGTCGGGGTAGTTTCAAGTTTGAAAAAACTGTCGTGGGCAATCGAGAGACTCATGCTTATGATAACTTCGTTGACTTCATCACGGGTATAGAAGGTGCCCGATGCAATTTTGCGATAAAAATCGACGCTCGACGAAAATGTATCTCGTGCGGCAACAAAGGTTTTATAAGCTTCTTCAAGCTTGCCATTGTTGAAGTCGAGAAAGCCTGATGTAATCATCTGGGTTTGAGCCTTCTGCTGCCGGCTGCCATGAAAGGCGAAACCGCCGACAGCCACTGCTCCGGCTGCAAGAACCAGGATAATCAATATCAGGGCAATATTTCCGTGGTTAGAAAAATTATTCGCAGTTTTCATCTGGTTCGTCAGATTCAGGTTCATCCTGGGGGATGGGCATGTTCGGCTGAGTATTGGTTTCGTGTCTCATCTCGCGGGCCTGGTTGACAAACCAGAGAATTATACCCTGGGCACTCTGGCTGCCGTAAATGATCTGCTCAAGGAACTTGTTGCTCTGCTCCTGGTTGCCGAGCAGACGGTTGGCGCCGGCAAGAATGTACATGATTTCGAACACACGGGATTGCGGAATATTCTCTTTTGGAATTCTTGTTCCGTCCGGCATGAAGGCGTCGTCTACCCCGGTAGCCAGATTGGTGATGGTCAAAAAGCTGACTGCTTCCTTGAGATATGCTTTTTCAAAGTCGCGGTAAAGCTTCTGCTGAGCAGGATCGGTCGTGCCTTCCGCAGCATCACGGGCCGTCCAGGCTCCGTTCAGATATGTGTAGCCGAGCAGGCGGTGGTTGGCCTTGCGGGCTTTGCAGCAGATTGCCGCGAGTTCCCATGAACGAATCGCTGCTTCAAGGTCGCCGTCTCTCTGAAGCTCGTTGAAGGGTTTGCCCTTGGTCAAAAGATTGCCGGCAACTCTTTCCAGCAAAGGTTTGATCTGCCGTAAAATAGCGACATTGGTTGGGGTTAGTTCTCGCAATTTTTCTGCTTCTACGTCTTTCCAGATCTGTTGACCGGATGAGGCCGCCTTGACGCGGTTTGCCGCTTCCCACTGCGACTTATGGTTGTCGAGAAACGCTTTGCGACGGGCGTCTTCCTGACTCATCAACGGGCAGAAATATTTGTCTTCAGCAGCATAAAAACAGTTCGGGCAGACGCAGACGTTAAAATATCGCGGATTGATCGAGCCAAGATAAACCGGCCGGTAGTCTATATCGCGCTTGTCGAGGCTGAACTGCTTTTTTTTGAGTAAATAACGCTTGAACTCCTTGCTACATACTGGACAAACTATGTCCTTCGATACAAAAAGTTTTTCGTTTAGAGCCATAAATTCCACCGTCGTTTCTGGGTAGTATGAACAGAAAATTTATATAACCATAACTTAATTCTAGAGAATTCGCAACAGTTTATGAACTTGTGGAATCCATCTCACCTGATGGAAATGTGGCTGGAACAGTTGAATCCAGCTTATTATCGTGCCGGTATCCCAGTCGCTGATATGTGCGGGAAAAATCGCGCAGGGCTGCAGAACCAGGGTGTACTCTTCGGGCTGAAGACCTGTGATCATGCGCAGCAGTTTTTCCGGGTCGTCGTTTACATCTATTGCCAGTCGGAAATAGGTGTTTTCCGGGGTCGACGACTCGATTATCTTTTCAATGGCTCGACTGCAGCGCATTGTATTTCTGGCTGTTCCGCAGTTGAGATCTATACACCATCGGTCAACCAGACCTGACAGTTTGATATAATTCTTTATCGGAGTGCCCGAGGTCTGAACAAATGTGTGCAGACGGCTTTTTTTGAGAATGTGCAGCATTTCTTCGAGAAATTCCGCTTGATGCAGCGGCTCGCTGCCAATAAAAGAGATGCTGAAGAATTCTTCGAGAGGGTAAGTGTCGGCAAGCAGTTGGAAAAGCCTTTCTGCTGAGACAGGGTTGCGGGCATACTGATTTTTCGCTCCGGGCAGAGTTCTTAAAACGAAGGTTTTCTCATCCGCTGCCGGTTTGTCGTCGAATCTGATGAACAGCTGCATGGTGCCGACAAACAGCCCTTCACCCTGTATCGAAGCAAAGACCTCGCTGATATTACCTTTGATTTTGGTCAATTTCTTTTCCCAGAGTTTTAAAAAGTTCATGCTCGTCGATGATAGCAATTTTAAGCTGTAAAGCTTTTGTTTTTTTGGTGGAGACGTAACCTTCGCCTTCGAGTGAGCCGATGAGCAGATAGTCTGTCTTTGGTGATACCGACGATTTGATCTGTCCGCCGTGTGCCTTGATCGTTTCTTCAATCATACGGCGCGGAATCACGGCTTCTCCCGTCACTACGAAAGATTTTCCTTTGAGCTGATCGCCGGCCTTTCTGTCGGCAAGCTCCTGCTCTGATGGCCCCCGCCACCAGCTTTGTACGGCTGCGATGAAATGGCTGTTCTGCGGGTTCGTGAGATATTCGATGATGCTGCCGGCAACCCGTTCTTTGATGCCTTCTATTCGCATCAGATCGGTCGCATTGGCATTAAGGAAGGCTGGCAGCGATTGCCCGATGCTGGCAGCAATTTTTTCGCTTACTACTATACCTACATTACTGATACCTAAGGCCGAAATCAGCCTGTATAGAGGTTTGTCAGCAGCTGCCGCGATTCCGGCAACTATCTTGGCGGCGGATTTTTCGCCCATACGTTCAATTCCGGCCAACTCGGACGTCTTCAGGCTGAGAATGTCTTCTGCGTTTTTGACCATACCGGTTTCGAGCAGGCGGTCGACAAGTTGCGGGCCGAAATTTTCAATTTCCATCTGGGTGATGAAATGAATGATTCGCCGGGCCATAACTCCTCGACAGCCTGGGTTTTCGCAACGAACAATGGTAGCCTCATCGTCATTTCTGCAGATGGTGATTGCCTGACCACATGAAGAACAGTTCTCAGGCGGGGCTATCATTGTTTCCTGGCCGGTTCTCATGTCTGGAAGAGCTTCTACTATATAGGGAATGATATAACCAGCCTTTTCGACGACCACCCGGTCACCGATACGTATATCTTTCTCTCTGATTTGATCGAGATTGTGCAGGGATGCTCTAGATACCGTGGTGCCGCCAAGTTCGACCGGCTCAAGATTGGCAACTGGTGTTAACTGAGAACGTCCGATCTGCCATTCAACTGAAATCAGCTTCGAAATTGCCCGCTCCTGAGGGTATTTATAGGCGATCACCCAGCGTGGGGCTTTGGCGGTGCTGCCCAGTTCCTGCTGCAGCTTCAGATCGTCGATTTTTATCACGACGCCATCGATATCAAAGTCAAATTCATGCCTTCTTCTGGCTATCGAATCAATGAACCCGGCAATCTCAGCAGCCGTGTTACATACCTGCCAGGCTTTGTTCAGCTTGAAACCCTGCTTTTCGAGAAAGGCCAGTGCCTCGGAATGCTTTCTAAAACCAAGTTCGAAAGCCTGGGCGATACCGTAGACCATTATCTGCAGGCCTCGGCCGGCTGCAACGGAAGGATCGAGAGATTTGATGGTTCCGGCTGTCAGATTTCGACAGTTTTTGAATGGTTCTTCACCTGCTTCGATTCTCGACTGGTTGAGCTTTTCGAGCACTGGACGCGGCGTGTATATTTCGCCCCTGATATCCATGTCGTACTGGCTTTCGATGGCCAGTGGCAGAGATTTTATCGTCTTGACATTGCCGGTGACCAGGTCGCCTTCAAGACCGTTACCGCGGGTAGCGCCAGCCATAAAAATTCCATTCCGGTAATTGAAAGTGCCGGAAACTCCATCGATTTTCAGCTCGGCAACCACTGGAAACGGGCTTTTGCCCAGCAGTTTCTCACAGCGATTGAGCCAATCGTTTATATCCGCCGGTGAATAGGAATTTTCGATACTCATCATTGGAACACGATGCTGAATAGAAGCAAAGGAGGTCACCGATTCGCCCACTCGCTGAGTTGGTGAATCAGAAGAAATCAACTCGGGGAATTGTTTCTCGAGTTCCTGCAATTTTGCCAGCAGGCGGTCGAATTCTCCGTCGGAAATCTCAGGGTCTGCTTCGACGTAATAAAGGTATTCGTGCCTTCTGATCTGCTTTCTGAGGCTCTCAACCTGCTTTTTGATATCTTCCATATCAATCCACCATTGCTGTGTTTATGAATTGCGCCCCTCGGTCGGTTCCGATCCAGAGGATGTCACCGCTTGCCGTCAGTTTGCGGATATGGGGAGAGAAATCCCCGGAACTGGCTGTTATCAGCTGAATCCGTTCGTTTTTGATTCGGGCAAGACCTTCATCTGTTCCGATCCAGATGGCACCACGATGCGCGATCAGCGTATTGACACGATTGCCGGGCAACCCGTGAATGCGTGAATAGCTCACAACGTTGGGCATGAAATCGTTGAAGAAACGTTCGACCGGTGTTGACAGCATCAGAGCTCCGCGGGCAGTACTCAGCCAGATATGTCGACCATCGAAGGCTAAATCTGTGATTGGTCTGGAAATCGCTGATTTAGCATGGTCGATATTTTTCCACAGTTCCGGGTTGGAAGCTGGAAAATTGATGTTCCAGACACTTAGACCGCGATCGTGGGCTACGATGAACCAGCCCCCGGCCCGGTCTATGTGACGACACCAGTTATTACGCAAACCACCGTTGGTGTTCTGTTCGTTTATTGTCTGAAAGCCGCTGCCTGGCTTCATGAAGGCGGCCCCCTTCTGAGTGCCGGCCCAGAGCGTCGTTCCATCCCATTTGATGCTCCAGATAACCTGTGATGGGAGTGTTTCCGACAATTCTGAGCGTACAAATCTGCCTGATTCATTCTGAATACACAGACCTGAAAGAGTGCCGGCCCAGATCGATTTACCGTCATAGGCGAGACAACCTGCCTGCTGATAGGGGAAGCTTCCTTCGTTGATCGAGTAATTCTGCAGCCGTTCTTCGTAGATGCAGCCGATTCCAGACTCATGAGCCACCCAGACCCGGCCTTTGGGGTCGACGAGAATGTCGTTGACCGGAGGAGTGTGAAAAACTTTGCTGAAAGGCACGGTAAGCGTCCCTGTTATTTCACGGCTGTCGGTAATGAGTTTGGAAGCCTCACTTATACTGGTCGCAGGTTCTGCCTGTTCGGGAACCTGGCCGGCAACGCTTTTCTGATCTGGTGCGGGCTGGTTTGAGTTATCGCCTTTGTCCTGAATCACCATGAAAACAACAGCAATTACAGCGACCGTTAACCAGAACAGCCAGGCTGCATTGCGCGGTGCGATTGCATTAGCGGTGTTCAAAAAAGCCCCTCCATGGTTTCAGGAATCTTTTGACGATCTTTAATTATCGCGATTTCTGCCGGCCTGACCTGGTTGCCGTCGTCGTCAAAACCGCCTGAGCCGGCAACGCTTTCCCAGCCATGCAGCGCAGCAAGTGCGTTTCGTACCGCCAGCCGGTCGGTGTCTCCAGATTTTAGAGCCAGCGCCAGCAGCATCAAGGCTTCATAACCCATTGCCGCATCAGCGTCGGCAGGCTGATCATAAGCTTCGGCATATTCACTGAGAAAATAGTCCGCACGTTGTCCGCCGGCTCTTGCATTGAACGGCAGCGTCGTCACCACTGCTTCTGAATATACTCCGGCAAGAGTCATGAACTCGCTGGCCGCCATCTGGTTTCCTCCCAGAATCGGTTTTGAAAAACGGGCCTCTCTGAATTGCCGTAGAATCATCGCCGAATCGTCGGCCGGCGCAAGAATCGTCAGTGAATCCGGGTTGGCGGCCATAATGGTTTCAATCTGTCTGCGAAAATTAAGACTGCCGCGTCGGTAGGATATTGCGGCACAAACCTGTTGCCCAAGCCGACTGCAAATCTCGATGATTTTCTGGGCACTGTCTGGGCTATACAGCTAGAGTTCGTTGATGAACGCAGGT
>CAZPCO010000036.1:0-15717 GCA_964585025.1 uncultured bacterium
AATCGATGATCTGAACCATGATGTCGAGAAGTGTCGACAACCCGGTACTGTTTATAACCGGTGTTTTTTCAAGGTTGATAACAAAATTGACGTTGCCCTTGTCGATCAACTCGGTACATTTCTCCCTGAAGACCTTTCCTCCGGCGTCGTCAAGGTAGCCCTGAGTTCTGACAATGGTTACTTTGCCTGATGATACAACTTCTATATTAAAATCACTCATAACAGGATAATAGGCAAGTCGGGAGCAGACTGTCAAGTACATTAGTTCCTGCTCATCCGGCACTTTTGGCCGATATGAACAAAATCTCAGGTGGGTAATGTGTCGCATGAGCCATGATTGCAGAAACTGCTGCAACGACTGGTCGACCAACATACAGATGGAGAGAAGGAAATATTCCATTTCCCCGTTTGGCCTGAGGGATGGTTGTATTGTTTGTGTTTGTCTGCTAATGTTTTTATGTGTTTGAAGACAGATTGGCAACGAATAAATTCATAAGCAGGAGCAGGATAAATGACTAAACAAACCGGAAAAGTAACTTTTATGGGTAACCCTTTGACACTTATTGGTAACGAGATCAAGGTCGGCGATGTTTTTCCAAAAGACATAACCCTGCTCACCAATGATCTGAAGCCCTTCAATATTGCCTCGGAACCCGGTGTTAAGATTGTAACCACCGTGCCGTCGGTCGATACGCCTGTCTGCGATATGCAGCTGCGCAAATTCAACGAAAAGGCCGCGGGCAAAAAGGTGAAAGTATTCGCCGTTTCTGCTGATCTTCCCTTTGCTCAGGCCAGGTGGTGCGGGGCTGCCGGAGCCAGTAATGTCAAAGCTCTATCGGATCACGCTTCGATGGCACTTGCCGACGCCCTGGGAATTCACATTAAAGAACTGCGTCTTCTGGCCAGAACTGTATTTATAATCGATTCAAAAGGTAAAATTGCTTACCGCCAGATAGTTGGCGAAGTCGCATCTGAGCCGAACTACGACGAAGTACTGCAGGCTCTGGAAAAAGTTTCCTGAGCAGTTTGGAGCTTAGATGAGCGCAATAGAATTTGCCGATGTGTGCAAAACCTATGGGCAATCCGGTTCGCGTAACCGGGTTGCCGCGCTTTGTCATCTCAAGCTTCAGATCGAGGCAGGGGAAGTGTTTGCGCTTGCCGGGCCAAACGGTGCCGGAAAAACTACCGCGATCAGAATTCTTCTTGGACTTTGTCGGCCAGACTCAGGCCAGGTCGGTATTTTTGCCGGACATGATGCGGTTTATTCTTCCGGAACCGTAGGGTTTGCCCCTGAAGAAGCAGATTTGCCGGAATTTTTGAGCGTTGACGAACTATTGCAGACAGCCTGCGGTTTGTCTGGAATCACACCGGCGCCGGCGAGGCTCGATCGTGCCGTAAAGATGCTTGAGCTTTCTGAAGATCGACATCGCAGGGTCGGCGAGCTTTCGAAGGGAACCCGTCAGCGTGTGTCTCTGGCGGCTGCTATTGTTCATGAACCGCGGCTGGTTATTTTCGATGAGCCGGCCAGCGGTCTCGATCCAATCGGACGGCAGCTGGTCAGGAATGTAATCAGAGAGGTTCATTCGCAGGGAGCAACCGTCTTTTTTACTACCCACATTCTCGCTGATCTTCCGGGTTTATGCAGCCGAATCGGTATTCTGCGCCAGGGGGAACTGGTTTTTTCAGGCACACCGGCTGAATTCTGTGGCTCCGATGCCTTGCCTGCACTTGAAGAACGTTTTGCCGTGCTGGTTCGCGGGAGTGGTTCATGAGACAGGCATTGATCACTGGCCGTCTGGTTTTTCTGCAGGCATGGCGAGGAAATCTTCTGCCGGCAATGCTTCTGGTCATGCTGCCGCTGTTTTATGCCGTATGGGCGTTTGAAACTGCCAATCCGGGTTTTCAGACCGGGTTCATCGCTGATGTCGGTGGCAGCGTCATGACTCTGCTCGCCGGTATTCTGGTCATCGTTCTTGGTTTCGAGCATTATTTCTGGCCGCGTGGGCAACGCCCTCCCTGGTTTTTTTTCAGCCGTATGAATAACCGCAGTTTTTTTGCGGCCGGTCGCTTTCTCGGCGTAATGAGCGTGATTCTTGCGGGGCTGCTGCTTGCTGCCGGGGTCTTTCTCGCCATGCTGCGCTTGAGCGAGGGGCGGTGGTATTTTTCGCTGCTGACGACCGTATTGCTGGTATTTTATGAAGCAGCACTGATGGGAGCGATATTTCAGCTTCTGGCTTCGGTCTTTTCGAGACTTATGGCAACCGGATTACTTATGGTCGTCTTTGTTGCCGGGCATAATATGGCCGGGTTGAGGGCTTCTTTTGATTTTGCCGGCCCGGCCGGGGATCTGCTGCTGGCAGTTCTGCCTGATCTCACTTTGCTTCGCGGCGCCTGGTTTTCCGATGTCGATCTGGCAATCATTGCCAGTGTGTCTTTGTATACCATGCTGCAGACATTGTTTTATCTAGCCGCTACCGGTCTTGTTCTGCAGCGCCAGGACCTCTGAACATGATCAGATGTCGACCGGTTTTTCTTCTTTTACTGCTGCTGACAGTGGGTATGGCGGTAAACAGCCGCCTGCAGAATGCAATTGGGCCACAAAGAGCAGCAATAAACAAAGACGGATATCTGCAACAGTTTGTACCTGAACGTTTGCGGTCATTTATCGCCGGTTGTTTCTGGGCAAAAGCCGATGAATTGATGCATCGTGGGCCGTTTCCCGGCAGCCGGCAAAACTTTTTGGCAGGTTCATACTTTGGCAATTCAGATATTGTGCCGTTACTGAACGTCGTTATTGCCCTGATGCCGGAAGAACCCGCTCCTTATCAGCTTCTTTCGCGTTTGCTTGCCAGCCTTGGTTCAGTTGACGAAGGGCTCAGAGTTTTACAGCTCGGAATATTGAACAATCGCCGGCATCCGGCTGCGCATGAACTCTATGCTGCCGCTGCCTTTTTAAAGCTATTTTCTGGTGCCAGACCCGGGGTTTCTGATTTGATTGCAGCCAGCAGATATCTTGGCCGCGCCTCCGCTCTTTATAATACCGCGGCGTTAAAATTTTCGTCAGATCCGGCCTTCAAATCAGACTCATACCAGATTCTTCTGGCACGAGTCTATCTTGAGCTCTCTGAGCCGCAACAGGCTCTCGCCGCCTGGATGAAATCAGGGCAGAATCTTGAAACCGCCAATGACCGGCTCGCAGAGGTTTTGCGCGAATATCGTGACAGTGGCATACTGCCGGCAACTCAGTTTCCGCCATTTCTGCAGAAGAATATGACGGACGATTCGCTGAAGAACCAGGTTATACCCACCCCGGCTCATGAACATGGCATGCATGAGCACCATGATGGCTGCAGTTGTGAGAATGAAGAAACCCTGCCTGGTTTCCCTTTGAAAAAGTTTTTTCAGGCAGGGTTCTGGTTTGGTGCAGTATTACTGATGGGTCGGTTCAGGGTGCGCGGTTGAGAATTTTCTGTATCCGGGTGCGACGTTCAAGCAGAAGCTTTTTGAAGGCTTCGAGGTCGTCGCGGGTCGCTGTTTTGCCGGCGTCAATCTTGATCTGCTCGGGCTCAAGCTCTGTCACAACCCGATTGATAAGGCCGAGAGCTTCAAAACGGGTTACTTTTTCGCCGCCCTTGAAGAGGTTGTTATTGTAACCCATTCTGATTCCGGCTCTGGCAAGAATTTTCAATGATCTGTCAACGACGCTGTTTTCTTTGACATCAGAATATAGAATGCAGTTGTCAGATTCGCTGTGGGGCATCGCCTGGGTAAGAATTGCTCCCATGCAGGCAAGCAGATTGCGTGAACTGTTTCCCTTCGCCTGATGTTCAAGCTGTTTTACCCTGGCTATAGCTGCCGGTTTGTCCAGACGCCCGAGAATTCCCTGAACAATTCGACTGAGGTCACTGACCGTGATCGGTCCGGTCCCGTTGAGACGCCGACCAAGATTGGTGAGGTCGAATGCTCCGGCTCGGCGCAGGTTTAACAGTGGGGCGGTCATGTAATGATCCTGCATTACATCTTCGAATAGTCCGATTCTGGTTGGCAGTTTGCTGGAAGTCGCCAGATCGTAGAAGCGCTTCAACAGCATCAGAGATTCTTTCACTTTCAACGGATCGTCAGGTCTGAACATCCCCTCGCTGGATCCCTGGATCAAACCGGAAGTAATGGCAAAAGTCAGACTTTCACGATATTTTTCGTCAGGCTGCCAGTCTCTGAATCCAAGGGTAGTGCTTTTGCCCGGCATGGGGAACATTTCGTTGTGCCAGCCGTGGATGATGGCGCGCAGAAGTGTTTCGCATGCTTCTTTTCTTGTAATGGTCTTTCCGGGTTTGCCATCTTTGATAATACCAGTGCCTGCCAGTTCACTCTGATCGAAATTGTTGATCAGGCCGCTTTCAACAAGAACACCGCTCAGCCCCCGGATAAAACCACGGCCGGTGATATTGCTTTCCAGCATCCGGCTGTTCAGCTGAGTTGCGTCGAAAAGCCCAATCTGCTGAGAAAACATGATTTCAGAGCTTAATTTGCTTTTTCCTGCAGCCTCCAGAGAAGCGATATCTGCCGTGCCAGCCCAGGCCACAGCAGCGAGAAAAAGTCCGGCAACGAATTCTTTTTTACCGATCAGCATAGGTGCCCTCCAAGGCATTATTTTCAGTTTCCCGCTATCGGCAACTGTCTTGCTTTTGTTTAGGGCTGCTTATTGTTCAGATAGAAATGTCTTATCCTCGAAGATCACTTCAATCTGATGCGATCGTGATGTCTTTTAACGAAATAGGCTGTAAAACCTTGCACTTTCGCCAGGTCGTAGGCTGAATTGAAAGGCCTGGCATCGACAAGACGCTGTGCTTTCGGCAGTTCGATGTTGAAAAATCGGGCGATTTCTACAGCAGTAGCTGTGTTGATGTTGATCCAGTCAGGATCGGCTGCAATAGAACCATTTTCTGACTGCAGATCTTCATCGGCTGCCGGCGCTGATCCTGCGTTTGTTCCGGCCAGACTCATGGGTCTGCCGGCTTCGGTGTAGACACCCAGCCAGAAATCGACAATATTGGCTGTTGCGGCTGCCAGCTGTCGATCTGTCATCGACAGCACTTCCGGAAGGCCGCCGCCGCCATTATATGCAGCTTCTATGGCCCCATATTCGCGGTTCGCGGCAGAGGTCATTTCCTTGACCCGCTGCTCGATATCACTTACCGGTCTGCAGGTAATAACGGGCAGTGCAAGATCTTTGAGGTGCGGATTCAGGTCACGCTCGTATCTGATGTGAAATTCAGATTCATCAGGATTTCTTTCGCTGCCGGCCGTGTGCAGAGGCTGGTTCAGGTCGGCAACATAATGTGACATCAAGCCGAGAATATAGGCGGTCTTTCCCGGTTCAGCGCCGGTTCTGACCATTTCGACCGCGCTCTGAAAAAGATCCTTTATGCGATAAAGACCATCGACCATGGAACCATCAGAATGATAGACGTGGTTAGTGAAATCCTTTATCAAGGTGTCTGGGTCGGTAGCCCCTTTGAGAAAACTGGCCTTCTGACCGACAAACTGGCTGCGGAAATCTTCGGGCATCAGCCTGATTGCATCGGCGGTCAATCTGCGGTGCGTGTGGTATGACCAGCCTGAGACTGAATTGCTGCTCAAAACCATGATCAGACAAATCATGAAATGAAGAAAACGTCGAGTCATGAATGCTTACCTCGAAAATTTCGCCCGTTGCTTTTACATGAACCGGTTCATTTCATAGATGGGAAGCAATACGCCGATCATGATGGCGCCGACTGCGGTTCCCATGACTACGATAAGTGCAGGCTCGAGAATGGTCAGAAAAAGTTCGGTAATCGAGCGGTTTTCGGCTTCGAGTTCACTGGCAGCAGAGAAGAGCATTGGTGCAAGTTCACCCGAATTTTCGCCCGCTTCAATCATTTGTATCACAAAAAGCGGAAAGCTGCCCGAGGATTTCAGAGCTTCCGAAAAGGAAATACCTCGCTCAAGAGCTTTTTCAACCTTTTCAAGAGCTTCTGACTGCAGCTGCGAAGTTTCGTTTTCCCTGATGACACGAACGCTTTCGAGAAGGGTGACGCCGCACTGAATCATCATACCGGTGCTTCTGGCCCACGCTTCCATGCGCATGCCTTCAATGAATCGGCCCCAGATTGGCAGTTTGAGCTGCAATGCTTCAAAACTGCGCCGGTTTTCCGGAAACCGCATGGCGATTTTGAAGATCAAAAGCAGTCCGAAAAGCGACAAGGCAATTACAGCCCACCAGGCAGAAAAGAAATTACTGAATGCGATCAGCCACCTGGTTATCCAGGGCAGATCTCCCTGAACGTCAGCAAACATCCGCGCAACTACCGGCACAAGGTAAACCATGAGAAAGGCGAGAACCCCGATTGAAATGATCGCCGTGATGGCGGGGTAGGCGATTGCCGCTGTCAGACGGCGGCGATGATCAAGTTCGCGTTCAAGATGTGCTGAAAGTTGGGCAAAGGCGAAGTCCAGCCGCCCGGTGGTTTCGCCGACTCTGATTACCGAGAGCATCGATGGGGCAAAAATGATTTTCATCTCCCCCAGAACTCCGGAAAGATCACGACCTTTTTCGATGCCTTCCCGCAGCACTACCAGACTGCTGCGGCGCCCTGCCCAGGCCTGCTGGTTTTCAATGCCGCTCAGCGCTTTGGTCAGCGAGACTCCTCCTTTAAGGAGTGCGGCAAGCTGCCTTGCCAGGCGTGCCTGTTCTGCAAGCGAAAACTGTGATGCACCAAAACTGCTGCTGCTTTCGTCGGTGGCGGGTTCGATCAGAAAAGGCGCCAGGCCGCGATTTTTGATGGCCAGTCTGGCTGTCGGCAGGTCGTCGGCGTCAAGAACGCCGCTGACCTCAATTCCTTCCCGGTCGTAAGCCTGATATCTGAAAAGCGGCAAAACTTAGCCTCCCTGCCAGCAAACACGCTCGACTTCAGCCTTCGAGGTGATGCCACGCAAAACCTTGCTGACTCCATTCTCGTAAAGATTGATCATGCCGTTTGCCTTAGCCTGGGCTCTTATTTCATCGAGAGAAGCACTGCGTCCAATCAATGACGAAATCTGCTCGTCGACAGTCATCAGTTCATAAATGCCGCAGCGACCTTTGAATCCTGTACTGGTGCAGGTTGGACAGCCTGGCGCTGTCCAGTTGCCTGCAGATGTTTCATGTCGGCATGCCGGGCAGAGGCGGCGCACCAGTCGCTGGGCCAGAACCCCGATCAACGTCGAGGCAACCAGATATGGCTCTACGTTCATGTCGACGAGCCGCACAGCTGCAGAAGCTGAATCGTTGGTGTGCAGAGTCGAAAAAACAAGATGCCCGGTTAAGCTTGCCTGAATGGCCATGCCGGCGGTTTCGTCATCTCTTATTTCCCCGACCAGAATGACATCGGGATCCTGTCTCAGAATCGAACGCAGGCCGGCCGCAAACGTAAAGCCGATACGCGGTTTGACCGGTATCTGACTCGCCCCCGGCAGTTCGTATTCAACCGGATCTTCCAGGGTTATTACATTGACGTCGGGACTGATGATCCGCATTATCGCTCCGTAAAGCGTCGTTGTCTTACCTGAGCCGGTCGGACCTGTTACCAGCATTATGCCGTTCGGCCTCCGGATCAGCCGATCGAATGACGTAAGAACCTCCGTATCCATGCCCATCTGCTCAAGAGTCAGCAGTTCGCTCTTGCGATCGAGAAGACGCATTACCACACGTTCGCCATGAGCACACGGAACAGAACTCACCCTGATATCGACCTCGCGGTCACCGAATCTTACTCGGATTTTGCCATCCTGAGGCAGACGGCGTTCAGCGATATCGAGCCCGGCCATGATTTTTATGCGTGAAGTAACCGGAGCATGCAGTTTGCGAGGCGGGGAAAATCTGTTTACCAGTACCCCGTCGATACGGTAACGAATACGAAAGCCGTCCGGAGACAGTTCGAGATGAATGTCCGAAGCTCTTTCGCGTAAAGATTGAAAAATGAGAGTGTTGACGAATCTTACTACCGGGGCCTTGTTCGCCGATTCAAGAACGTCCTCGGGTTCGAAACTTTCAAGACTGCCGTCAACATCTTCTTCGATACTTATCGTCTCGATTATTTCCTGCGAATTGCGGCCGCGACCATAAGTTTCATTGAGAGCATTGCCGATCACCGATGGCGGAATGACGACAAAGCGCAGGCGCTTCTTGAATTTGAACGATAGTTCTTCGATGACGCCAGGTTTGAAAGGCTCGGCTGACGCGACGAACAAAGTGTCTTCCGTCTGGTGCATCGGAAGGGTCTGATTGCGGCGCAGATGCTCGAGCGGAAACAATTCTAGAATGCCGTTGTCTATGTCAGCCGGGTCGAGAGTTGCCGCGAACTCGAGATTCCATTGCCGGGCAAGGGCTGAATACAGAATCTGTTCGTCGATGTAACCGTTCTCTATGAGCAACTCGCCAAGTAACCGGCGCTGCTGAGCTTCCTTCTGCATCTGCAGCGTTTCTTCGAGCATTTCGGGCGTGATCTCGCCTAACTCGACGAGTATCTGCCCAATTTTTTTCCGGGTCACCATATGGTCGTCACTTGCTGTCGATGCCGGTGCGCAGGCGTTCAAACGCCTCTTTAGCGCGTGCGCGGAAATGATTTTCCTGCTGCTGCTGCTTTTCGTCTGCCATCTGCTGCTTTTCTTCAAGTTTTGCTTCTTCGGAAGTTTTACTGCGCAATTCTTCGAATTTGAGAACTTCGTCGGGGGTTGAAAGAATGTGAGGAGTGATAAATACCAGCAGGTTGGTTTTCTGGGTAACGTTACGGGAGTTTTTGAAAGCTTCGCCGATCAGCGGAATTTTGGAGAGCAGCGGTACTTTCTCAACGACCCTGGTTTTATCTTCGCGCATCAGTCCGCCGATGACGATGGTGCGATGATTCGGCACGGTGATCGTCGTCTGCATCTGTCGTTTGGTCAGCACCGGAACGTTGAATTCATAAAGGTTTTCTTCCTGGCGTTTCTTGATTTCCTGGTCAATTTTCAGAGTAACCAGATCGTTCGAGTTCACCCTGGGAGTCAAACCGAGAACGATGCCGACGTCTTCATACTTGAAGTTGGTCAGGTCGAAACGGCCGGTGTCACGATCCTGGGTAAAACCCTGGGGCAGGGCGACGACTTCACCGACTGAAATTTTTGCTTCCTGATTGTCGGTGCCGAGTATCTGCGGTGCCGATAGAATTTTGAAGTTCGAATTGTTGTGATAGGCCTTGAGCATCGCCTTGATTTTGCTGAGCGCCGTTGCATCTCCACTGGAAAGATCGGCAGCAGTGACGGCTTCCTGAATCAGGCCGACCTGAAATCCACTGTTGGAAAGAGGATTGCCCTTCAGATCGTAGTTGGTGCCACCAAAAGCTCGCCAGGAATCGGAATTGAAATTGAATACGTTCCATTCGATCCCGAGGCTGTCAGTCAGTTGACCGCTGACTTCAGTAATCAGAACTTCGACGAGTATCTGATGGCGCATGACGTCGAGTGCCGCCAGAATGGATTCGTATTGCGGAAACTGCTGCGGTGGCCCGGTCATGATAATCGAATTGGTGTGCTCTTCAGCCACGAAGTTGATGATCGATCTCGTTCCGGGAGCGGATGAGGTTCCGGCGTTGGCCTGCTCTGTCTGTTGAACCAGTTTGGCGAGAGTTTCAGCCAGAACCTTGGCGTCGGCATTGACGACTTTTACGACCTTGACGTCGGCGGTTCCTTTTCCTGGAGCAGCATCCAGATGCTCGAGAAGAGTTTCGATTCTCCTCATGACATCTTCGGATCTGGCGGTCACCATGATCGAGCGGGTGCGCTTGATCGGAACCAGGCGGGTGGTTTCGATGATTGCAGTTTCTGAGGCAGAGGTGAGTGAATCCTTTTTCGTAAATCCGAGAATTTCTTCGAGTTGCCTGGCTGTATCGGTTTCGTCAGCATACTTAAGCTGAAAAAATCTGGTAAGCTCTGGTCTGGAATCGGTCGTTGAAGTGTCAAGCCGGTCAATCAGGCTTCTGACTCGCGAAAAGTTGTCTGGTGATGTTAGCACGAGCAGGCTGTTGCTGCGTTTGTCGGTAATGAAATTGACGCCACCCTTGATGGTATCGCGCTCGACTCCGCCACTCGAAATGATTTTTTCCAGCTGTGCTTTCATGTCCTCGGCAGATGAAAACTTGAGTGGGACAATGTCCAGGCCGGGCTTGAGCAGGCCCTTTTCCAGTTCGAGAAGCACTTCCATCGCCCGCTTGATGTTTACTGAACGCCCGGTGAGGACGATGGTGTTCGATGGCGGGAAAAGCAGCATCGAAGCATCGCGCGGCAGCAGAGTCTGCAGAATCTTGCTTGCCTCTTCCACTGAAGTGCGTTCAAGCGGAATGATCTGAGTGATCAGGGTGTCGTCATCGCTGAGACTGCCAAGTTCGCCAGAGGTTCGCGTTTCGGTGCCGGCGACTTTAGCATCGCTGAGAGAAACAATTTTGTACATCTTGCCCGAAGCTACTGCTGTATAGCCGCGGACCTGCAGGATCGACTCGAGCATTGCCAGAGCTTCATCCTTGCTGAGGGTCACCGGCGAAATTATTGTGACTTCACCCTGAAGGGGCTGATTGATGATGAAACCGCGCCCGGTCTCCTGACTCATGTAGCGCACCAGGCTCATAAGATCGACAGCTTCGAAATTTATCGCAATTTCGTCCGAATTGGAGCCTGCCGAAGGTTCAATAATCTCTGCTGCATTGATGTCGGCAGCGGGATTTTGCTGCTGAGTCTGCGAAGGGTTGACTTTGATGATTGGGGGCATGCCGGGATTGCGATTCTGCTGGCGCGAGGAAGTGCCGACCTGGGTTCCTGGCAACTGGCCCTGTACATTACGAATCAGTGGCTGCTTTTTGAAAGGATTGCCTGGTGGTTCTACAACGCCACTTTGTGCCATGGCGACGCTGAAGCCGGAGAGAACGATTAAAATGGGTAGGGATCTTATCAAGTTTCGAAATTTGCGGTCAGACATTCTGGTTCCCCGACGCTGTAGATTGCGATCATTATATACCCGAAAGATTTTGTCGGAAACAATTTCCCGACGTTAAGCGGGAAAAGTATTTAAATCAATATGTCTGTCAATATGAATTTATAGGCTGGATATCGTTGTCGAATCGCATTCCGCTGTCAGGTCGCGATGCTTCACTTTGCCGGTCGGCCGGCGCAGTTACAGATATGATAATTGATTGTGACAACGTTCAGGGTTTCCCGGGAAGAGGTGAGCCAGGAGGATTACTGCCGGGGAGGGGATTGGCTCCTGCGGGCATTGCTGGATTTATCGCCGGGTTGGCGGGTGGCTTTGCCGAAGGTTCTGTGCCGTTAACTGGTGCTGGGTTGTGCGCAGGATCGATCGCCTGGTCAGTCGGCGGATTCGCGGGTGAAGTGGGTTGCTTGACCGGTGGTGGCGGAGCTTTAATCGTCATAACTTTGCCATCCCGCTGTATGAGGAGGTTGCGCGCCCGTTCACCGGCGGTTCCAAGGTTTATGGCGATGTCCTGAGGTTTTCCGAATTCTCCGGAGTCGGTGCCAAAAATTTTATCACCTGGTTTGAGCTCATAACCTTTAAGTAGTTCAGGGATCTCACGGATTTCGACGCTGTATTTGCCGCGCTGTTGTGAAAGTTTCAACTGACCCTGATTGATACTGCCGGCAATTGCCCCAGGCCCGCTTTGTGAGGAAGACTGCCGATCTTTTTTCTGTTCGGACATGCCGGGTTTGACTTCCTGCAGTTCCGGAGCAGCTGTTGGTGAAGAGCCGTCAAGAATGCCGGAGGGTGAAAGGTTGGTGGTGCCAGGTGCCTGGCGGGCGCTTTCCAGGTTCAGAAACCCTGTGCCTTCAGGGGTTTTAAGTATGACGCTGCGCATGCTGGCTTCAAGCAGTCTGATAGTGCCGCTGGCCTTTTCTCTGATGAGAACAACCCTTTTTTCGGCTGGAACGAAGACGAAAGCAGCGCTGCGGCCATCTTCGAGAACAATACCGCGCAGGCGATAGCCGAGAGCGTCAAGATCTGTCTGCTCGGGTTTGGCCACGGGCATAGTTATCGAAGCGATCGCTATTGGTGTTGAAGCGGTCTCTGTGGCAGCCGCAACTTCTACAGTCTTCTTCGGGATTACTTCGAGACCCATGGCTGCCATAAAAGAGGCTGAACTCACCTGATCGAGATAATTGGCGGGTGCTGCCGGATTGCCGTTGTTGATGGTCGAAAGATTGGGAGCGCTGATTTTGAGACCACGGCCCGGTTTCATTCCATAATAGAACCAGCCGCCAATGACGGCAGAAGCCCCGACGACGAGCGCCGTGGCGATTATCACTTCGTTTTTCCTTACCCCGTTGAGCATCAGCAGAAGTTTAACTTCTTTGGCGTTACAAGACAACCGGCAGGTGCGAAATAACTTCTGATGAAATTGCGTTTTTGTTCTGTCGTTACTTTGTTTCTCAAAGAAGAGGCAATCTGTGGTATTATCGTGCTGAAAATTCAAGACCTTCTACAGGAGGGCCGCATGGCATTGTCACTTTATAATTCGCTCACCCGTCAAAAAGAAGAATTCAAGCCGATCGAACCCGGACACGTCGGAATTTATGTCTGCGGTCCAACCGTCTATGGGCCGCCTCACCTTGGCCACGCCAAGAGTTACATCACCTTCGACGTGCTGGTTAAACATCTTCGCAATTCAGGCCTGAAAGTCAGATATGTGCAGAATATCACCGACGTCGGTCATCTGACTGATGATGCAGATGCCGGCGAAGACAAAATTCAGCGACAGGCGCGTATCGACCAGGTTCACCCCTGGGAAATCGTAGATAAATGGACCCGCCAGTATATGTACGACATGGAAAAACTCCGCCTGGCGCATCCCAACTTTTATGTACGCGCCAGTCAGCACATCGGTGAGCAGATCGAAGCAGTACAGAAACTTATTGAAAAGGGCCATGCTTATGTCGTCGATGGCTCGGTTTATTATGATGTCGAATCTTTTCCCGAATATGGCAAACTTTCTGGCCGTCGTCTCGAAGAACAGAAAGAGGCAGTGCGCGTTGAAAGCCGATCTGATAAACGAAATCCACGTGATTTCGCTCTCTGGAAAAAGGCCGAGCCGGGTCACATTCTTAAATGGAATTCACCATGGGGCGAAGGCTATCCCGGATGGCATATTGAATGTTCTGTAATGGCCAATAAATATCTGGGAGCGACGATCGACATCCATGGTGGCGGCCTTGAAAACAAGTTTCCTCATCATGAATGCGAAATTGCTCAGTCTGAAGCCCTGAACGATGCCCCATTCTGCCGTTACTGGATGCACAATAACATGGTGACCGTCGATGGTGTGAAGATGGGCAAATCACTGGGGAACTTCCGCACCTGCCAGGACCTTCTGGCCAGGCATTCCCCGGAAGCGGTCAGAGCTTTTGTTCTGGCCACTCATTACCGTTCACCATCAAATTATACCGAAGAAGCGATAGATGCTGCGGCGGCAGGGCTTACCCGTCTGACCCAGCTGCAGACAGCACTACAGGAAATAGCGGATAAGAAAGGTGCTGCCGGTGCCAGTGATGCCGAGATTATCGAACTCTGCGGCCGGGTTGAAAACAGTATTCGTGAGCGACTCGACGATGATCTCGATACTCCGGGCGCGATAGCTGCGCTTTTCAGCATGGTAACCGAAATCAACCGATTCATCGGGGCCGGTAATCTGTCATCGGTTGCCGCCCTTCGGGTTCTTCAACTGATCAGGCTGTATGGCAGCGACATTCTTGGAATTGTGCCTGAAGCGATCAGGACTGACAGCAGCGTCGACATTGCGCCGATCATGGATATCATTATCGAGCTGCGCAAAGAAATGAAGGCAGCCAGGAAATTCGATGTGGCCGATGCGATCAGAGACCGTCTGAAAGCCGGCGGAATTTTGATAGAAGACACCCGTGAAGGCATGCGCTGGCGCAAAGCCTGAAATTCTTCGAATCTGGTGAATTGATGGATGTAAACAAGGCAAATTTCGGTGGCGTAGATTTATTCAGTCTTACCGACTCCTGGAACGAAGCGGAAGTCGCCCGCCTGCCGGCAAGAACCCTGGCTTATGTCGGCGATGCCGTCTATGATCTCGGTCTTCGTCTGAACCATGTCAGGCTTGGAATCGATGGAGCAGGTCGTCTGCATGATTCGCTGGTCAATCTTGTCAATTCCTCAGCGCAGGCCAAAGTCTTTGATCTCATATTTCCTGAGTTGCCAGAAGCCGATCAGCAGATGGTTAAAACCTGGCGGAACGCAAAAATTCCATCGAGATACGGCTCTGGGACTCGCGGTGAATATGCCCGGGCGACGGCGCTTGAAGCCTGGGTTGGTTATCTGTTTCTCACCAGGCAGAACGAGCGGCTCGCCGCAATTTTTGAAATAGTTTCCGGTCAGGCCGGTAGAGGTGAAAATGAACAAGAAGTATGAAAAATTTGGTGAAGTCAAAAGATCCGGTCGTGACAGGCATGATGGGCTCGAACGCAAAAAGTTCAGAAAGCCGGAAGATAAAGACCGAAAGCGACACGACGATCGTCCGGAGCGTCAGGAAAAACATGGCCGGCCCGACAGTGCGGCTGCCCCCGATCGCCCGGGGAAACCCGAGCGCAAAGAGCGTTTTGATCGACCAGGACAGAATTCCCGGCGTAACCGTTCCGAAACCCGCGAGAGCAGACCGGGCGGAGATTGGCAGAAGCGCAAACCCCGCGTAAATCCCAAAAATGAAGAACGAATGCGAACTGTGGAGCCTGGAGAGTCGTTGCCGGTTAATAATGATGACGAGCGGCTCATTCTCAAAGGCAGACATGAGGTCGTTCAGGCGCTCGAAAGCAAGCAGCAGCTCGATTCGATCGTAATTTCCACCGCTCTGCGTGGTCCGGTTGGCGGACAGGTTCGCGAACTGGCAAGCAAAGCGCAGATTCCGGTCAAAGAAATGAACCCCGATCTTTTTGCCCGCAAATTCGGCGATAAGAGTCAGGGGATCGTTGCCATCGGCGGCACCTTTGCGTATTGCTCTCTCGAAGAGATAGTAGAAAAAGCCTCGGCGGGTCGTGGTGTTCTAATTGCTCTCAATCATGTCGAAGATGCCCGCAATCTCGGGGCGGTTGTACGAACTGTCGAAGCTTCCGGCTGCAGCGGGGTTATCATTCCTAAACACAGGTCGGCCAGTATGACAGAGTGGGCGGTCCGTACCGCTCAGGGAGCGGCTTCTGTCCTTCCGGTTGCACGGGTTAACAACCTGGGTGATGCGCTTGAAGTTCTGAAGGAAGTGGGTTACTGGGTTGTTGGCCTGGATGGCGACGCCCCGAAACGTTACGATGAAGTCGTGTACAGTGGTAAAATCGTGCTGGTCGCAGGCGGCGAAGATGCCGGGCTCGGCGAGCGGGTGCGCAATGTTTGCGACGATGTCGTTTCGATTCCGCTGCTGGGTAAAACTCCTTCGCTGAATGTTTCGGTAAGCACAGCCGTGGCTTTGTACGAGATTTTGCGCCAGAAACAATTTTTTAAAAAATAATTTTAAAAAATAGTTGACATTGAATCCGGACTGCTTTATAATCCGACAATACCGTTAGCACGGTACAGTTCCTTGTGAACTGAAGCCGCTGGCATAGCTCAATTGGCAGAGCAGCTGACTTGTAATCAGCAGGTTGCGGGTT
>CAZPCO010000037.1:0-363 GCA_964585025.1 uncultured bacterium
ACATGCCCCTGACGCAGGGTCAGACAGCGGGTGTTGAAAAGGGTCTGCAACATTCTCTGCCGATAAAGATATTTATCTGCCTGAGCTCTTCGGGAGCGCACTGCCGGCCCCTTTGAAGTGTTGAGCCATTTCATCTGCACGCAGGTTTCATCGATGCAGCATGGCATTTCACCCCCAAGAACGCCGATCTCTCTTACCAGATGCCCCTTGCCAGGGCCACCAATGCTGGGATTACATGGCATCAGGGCAATGGTTGAAATGTTCATGGTCAACAACAGAGTGTCGACCCCGAGCCTGGCGGCAGCCAGTGCTGCTTCACAGCCTGCATGCCCACCGCCGATGACAATTATTGAAAAATGCCTG
>CAZPCO010000037.1:373-15526 GCA_964585025.1 uncultured bacterium
GCTCAAAAATGAGATCGAGAGTATTGACATCTAGGGTTTCGCCATTCACTCTGCCCAGCTCTCTGACTGCTTCTTCAAGATCAATTGCCAGCATATCCTGATACATTCTTCCGATACCGGCATCGGCCCTTTCAAGCGCACTCAGTGCTTTGTCCAGCGATACCGACTGCTGGGCACCGAGCAGAACCATTTCTTCAAGATGGGCGATACCGCTCTGCGCTATCATTCGGCTAATGGCGGCCGAAAGTTCCACAAGCCCCTGTGAGTGCAATGAAGAAACCCCAATTGCCTTCTGACCGCTAAAAAAAGTGTCTGCAAGCTTCCTGGGCAGATCAATTTTATTACAAACCATTATGGCTGGTTTTCCAGAAAGACGAATAAGTTCAAGAACCTGCTGATCTTCAGCAGTTGCCATCTGAGACCCATCAAATACTCCTATTACTGCAAAAGCAGTATCAACAGCATGCCGGGTTCTTTCAATGCCGATTGCCTCGATGCGGTCACCAGGCCGGCCAATTCCGGCAGTATCGATTATTCTAACCGGATATTCACTGATCATGATGCTTTCTTCAAGAGTATCACGGGTTGTTCCGGCGATTTCAGTGACTATGGCACGGTCGCGGCCAAGAATGTAATTCATCAGACTCGATTTGCCTGAATTCGGACGGCCAACCAGAACAATGCGCAATCCTTCTGCAACCATTGTGCCGCTACGGGCATTTCTGGCAAAAATTTTCAACTCATCGAGGATCTTTCTAACTTCGCGGGCCAGTAGATGTTCGTCGATAGCCTCGACAGCATCCTCTGGAAAATTGAGGCTCGCCTCGAGCTGAACCAGATGATGAAGCAATTTTTCACGTATGCCTGCCACGAATTTTGACGGCAACCCGTCAAGTTGATTGAGCGCCAGCCTGGCCTGAGGAGCAGTTCCTGCCGATAGCAGCTGTGACACGGCTTCTACTTCGAGAAGATCCATTTTGCCATGCAAAAAGGCCCGCCTGGTAAACTCACCAGCTTCAGCAGCCCGGGCACCGTTTTTAAGCAGCAACTGCATGACGTTGCTTACCACCACCGGATTCCCATGCGTAGAGATTTCTGCCAGATCTTCACCAGTGTATGATCTTGGGGCGACAAAGGTGGTGACCAGGCATTTATCTGCAACCAGCCCGGTATCAGGCTCGATCACCGATCCGAAATACGCGGAATAAGGCAGGGGGAAAGATTTCTTTCCCCCTGTTTTAAACAACTTTTTCAGGATTTTGAAGGTTTCCGGCCCTGATACCCGGATCAGACTGATTGCCGACCTGCCGGCAGGAGTCGAGACTGCGGCAATCGTATCAATCTTCGGCTTAGACATCTTCCTCCATGAACATCGGAACGGCACTTGAGTTTTCCAGCTTTTCAGAAAAATCTGAATCGCTGTCATCAGCTACCGGTTGCCAATCGGCATTGTAGCCACCCTTCTTTTTCTTCATCGGTGAGATTACGACGCGTCTCATGGGTTCTGAACCCTTGGAAAAAGTCTCGATGTCGTTGCGATCTTTCAGGGCCATATGAATAGTGCGACGATCTAGGGTCGACATGGGTTCGAGTTCGACCTGTCGGCGACTGGCAACGGCCTTTTTGCACATGCGCTGCGCCAGCAGGATAAGATTGCGATAGCGCTTTTCTCTGTAACCCTGAGCGTCCAGAACCAGCTTGATGCGGTCATCATTGCCCTTATTCAGAATGATGTTCATCAGATACTGAAGAGAATCGAGAGTTCGGCCGCGTTTGCCGATCACCTGCGATACGTTTTCTCCGGAAGCTTCAATTACCCAGGCTCCATCCCGCATGAAATCGACCAGGTTTACCTGCTCGATACCGACATTGGCAGCGACATCACGAATGAGGGAGAAAATTTCCTGGTATGAGGGGTGATTTTTGATTTCATCAGTAACGGGTTCTCGCGGTCTTTCTGGGAAAACGACTTCGCTGTCGCTGTTGTCTTCAGACGCTTCGGCATGGTCACGACGAGGCGGACGATTGCGATTCTGGCGACGTGGCGGGCGATTGCGATTCTGGCGCTGGGGTCTGTCTTCCTGGGAAAAATCGTTGTTTCGAGAACCAGCATTATCATCGAGGCCGGCTTCGTCTTCCGATGGCTCAGCATAGGCACGCTTTTCAACGACTTTCTCTGGAGCCTTTTCGACCTTTTTAACAACAGGCTTCTCACCAATAGTAAACCTGATTTTAAATTCCTGTTTTCCTACAAATCCGAAAATACCTCGCGATGGAGCAGAGAGAGTTTCGGTAGCAACGATAATCTCGTTGTCGTTCAGTTCACCATTGGCGATGCCTTTGGCTTCTTCTTCCGTTTTGGCAGTGATTTCGATAGTTCTGGTAGACAAGGTTACTCCTCCTTAATGGCCGCCGCAATGCGGTTGGCCTGTAACTGCTGCAATAAACCAAGAACGCTGCTGGCAAACCAGTAAACCAGCAGGCCGGCTGGCAAAGACCAGGTGATGACAAACATGAACATCGGCATGAATGCCATCATCTGCTGTTGTTGCGGATCGGTCATTTTGCCCTGCTGATAATACATCAGAGCGGCGATCGCGATCGGCAGAATCAGCAACGGGTCGCCTTTAGAGAGATCGGCGATCCACAAAAACGGGGTTTTTCGCAATTCAACAGCAATACGTATCGTATTGTAAAGCGCAATTAGAATCGGCAACTGCAGAAGCAGCGGCAGACAACCACCCAACGGATTAACGTTGTTCTTCTGATACAGCTTGAGGACTTCTTCGTTGAATTTTTGCGGATTGTCTTTATATCGATCCTTGAGATCCTGGACACGAGGCTGAATTTTCTGCATCTGAGCCATCGACTTAGTCTGTTTGAGGGTCAATGGATAGAGTATAACCCTGACAAGAATCGTCAGGAGGATGATTGCCAGGCCATAGTTGGGGAAAATAGCATGAAACGCCTGGAGAATTCTCAGAAGAATAGTGCTGAGAAAGCCATATTCAGACACCTGGCCTCGATTGATCTTTGCCAGCTCATCAAGAATAATCGGACCGGCATAAACTCTGAACTTGAAAGATCTCGACTCTCTTGCGCCAAGGTTGAACTTTGGAAGAATACAGGCAACGTTGTAACCTGTGTGAGTCTTCTTGCGCTGATCTTCTGAAGAAATTTCGAAAGCAGAGGCTGACACTCTGGCAGACTCTTCGGTGTCAATTATGACGCAAAAATACTGGTCACGCAGCCCCACCCCATTGTAGGCCCCGGCAACCGCACCTTTGGACGAAAAATCTTTGACATCCGTATTGATTTCGACAGAACCGGGCTTGAGACCCAGAAGGCTCATGGGACCATAAGGATCGAGAAACAACCCTGGACCAAACTGCATGGCCAGAGAGCCACCGTCATCAGTTCCAATGCTGGCAAGTTGTTCTTTCATGTTACTGACAACGTGTTCAACATAAAAATAATAGCCGTTGTTATGAAAAGTGTAGCGCTTCACAAGAGAAAGACCGGGGGTGTTAGCCGCTTCAGCCTGAGCAATAGCCACATTGGCGGTAGCCCTGACTACAACCGTTTCTGCAGTCTCCTCTTCAAGTTCGACGGTATAACCTGCCGCCGTGACAGATGCGGAAAGAATCTCAGAGGTAAAGGGCTTCAGGCTTTCAGTGGCTATTTTATAGCCCATATCCTGAAGGATTGGCGGATAGAGGTTTTCTTCGAAACTGGCACCCTTCAGATAAAATACGCTGGGGCTGCCGGTGCGACTGGAAAGAATGACACGCAGAAGTTTCGTTTCGATGCAGGCATCTTTCAATCCATCGCCATCAACGTCTTCAATCTTTACCGATTGAACATGAGCAGCTGCGGCAGACTGAGCTGAAGCAGGCGCAACTGCGACAAAAGCAATGGCATAAAAAACAAAAAACGAGCAGAAAAGCCTGCCCGTATAAGTTTTACAAAAATGAAAGACTTTAGCGATCAGGCTTGTATTAGTCATTATGATGTTAAATTCTCCGAAACAGGGATTTGCTGTCAGCTCGTCAGCCTATCTTACGGGGTCGTCCCCGCCGCGGCAAAAAGGGTTGCATCGGCAAATCCGCCAGGCTCCCATCATGCCACCTTTCAAAAGTCCATATTTCTCGATTGCCTGGTAAGTGTATCGCGAGCAGGAAGGATTAAACCTGCACACATCACCGATCATTGGTGAAATGAACCGCTGATACAATCTGATTAGCCCCAGACCGACCCGGGCAGGCAAAGAGCAACAGTCATCTTTCATTGCTTTTCATTGCTGGTTCTGGCATGAGCTATTTTTGCAAAAGCCCATTCACATGCAGATTTAAGGCAATCAAAGCTCAATTCGGCACAAGGCCTGCTGACACACAAGACAACCTGGGAATCAGCCGGCAGCGAAACGCTTCTACGAATGATTTCCTTAAGCCGTCTACGGGTTTTGTTGCGCTCGACTGCTTTGCCGAATCGTTTCGGAATCGAAACCCCATAACGGGGCTCACTCCCGGAAACTTTGCGAAAACAGAAACCGAGCCCATTCCGAAAAAAACGCGTTCTTGCAGCAAAAACCCGCTCAAATTCGGAATGGGCACTGAGAGTCAGCCGATGACCGGCATTCTTGCCATTCACCTACAGAAATCAGAGGCAAAGACTCTTGCGGCCATGGCGGCGGCGGCGTTTGAGAACGTTGCGACCGCTAACAGTGGCCATTCTTTTTCTGAAGCCGTGGGTTTTGGCACGTTTTCTTTTGTTCGGATTATAGGTAAAGCTCATGGTTTATCTCCTGAGATTAAAATCTGATTAGAGGTTTCCACTATATACCAACCAGCAATTATTGTCAACCCGGAAAGTGCAATCTTCCGGACTGCTGGCGCAACAAGCGCAGAATCAGACATTCAGGGTGTACACTCTATACAGATCAAACTTTGTCTTCTACAGGATCAGCAGTAAAAACCTCTACCGCCTGCTTTTTGCCCTTAATAGTCTGGGGTGGAAGTTTTTTGAAAACTATCTGGCGTACCGGCACGATTCCGCAGTTTTCAATCGCTTCCCTGGCTTTTCCGCAAAGCAGAAAATCGTTTTCTCCAGGCTGTGAACACAGTCTTGCTGCAAGATTGACCGCATCTCCAATTACAGTCTGCTCGAGCCTGACCGACTCAGCACCAATGATACCAGCTCGAACTCTGCCAAAGGCGATTCCGACTCTTACCCGAAAGGAATCTCCGAGCAGTCGGTGCCGCCGCAACCTGTCAACAACAGTAAAAGCCGCTTCGAGTGCAGCCAGAACCCTGGATCCAGACGTCTGATTCTCTTCGATGAAGAATGTCGTCATGGCCTTTTCAGCGATAAATTTGCTGACTTCACCTCCGGCTACGCGAACACTCGTACAGACATTCGAGAAAAACCTGTTCAGATCGGCAAGGGTCTTGGCCGGATTGCTTCGAGTTGCAGAACCCCAGAATCCTTCCAGTCTGATGAACATGACAACCGCATTCCGGGTCTGGATCGACCCCATGACGTCAAGCTTTTCTGATTCGATAATTGTCTGAAGAGCACCTTCAGAAACAAATTTTCTAAGGATACGGCCATTTTCAATATCGTCAGCAACCAGATTGAATCGGCTGGCAATCAGCCTGAACTCTTCATCCGCCCAGTTCTCATTCATTCTCGCAGTTAAATCGCCATCCATAAGGCATTCAGATGTCTCGGCAAAGCGCATCACCGGCCTGACAAATCCTGATGCCAGTTTCCAGCCGACGAAACCACAGAGAAGAAAAATGGTCAGCATGACGAAACGCAGTTTCTGTTTGAATCTGACAAAATGCTGATAATGATCAGACAATGGAATGAGAGCCGAAAGCTGGTAATCGATCAGATCGCGCCCGGGAACAGTTGCAAACAGCCAGTTACGGCCATGCCAGAAAAAATCGGTGACCATCGCTTCGCGCGTCATACCGCTTATCTTCACCAGATAAGATACCTCTGCCGGCAGCAGATCGTAAACGAACCGCAGATAACCAAATTTACCCCCCGAAGATACTCTTCCAAACGGGGCTTTCAAGAACCAGTCAGGAGTCACCTTCTGGTTGATCAGCCATAAAGGCTTAACTGCATCTCCGGAAAAACTGCTAAACCATCGATTGAACGCCAGACATTCGAGAGATGGTGAGAACATGGCCATCATCAATGCGCCTTCAACTTTATTCCGGTTTCCGAAAAAACGATGATAGAGAAAAGCCTGATCACCAAAGCCGGCAAGCCGGGTCAAACGCGCGAAAGTATGAGACATCGCCGGAAACACTTCCGGCGGGAAAATACTTCCCATGATTTCCAGAACTTCTTCTGCCTGAGCCTGAGCGAGAACCTTCCGATCATCGTTACGGGCACTTTCAGGATTCATCACGTTGATCGTCGGCAAAAAAATGCTCGCACCCATCTGCTGGAAAAATTTTTCCTCAGAATGGTTGCTGCCGGTAAACCTTGAATTGATATCGCCGTTGGCATTAACAACCAGCACATTCTTCATCATCACGCCAACTTTCAGGAAGCTTTTAAGAAATTCGCTCAGCCATTGATGCTGTTCATCACTGGAAATGGATGACAGAGGCTTTTCGGCATGGCTGGCCTGATCAATCTGATCATCAGCGAAGGCGCATACTCTTGTTCGATAGAGCTTAACAGATTTATCAAAAGCGTCGAGCGCCTCTTCACTTGCAAGCCTGACACCCTGCACAGCCGAGTTTCCAGAAGAATCTAAAAATCTTTCCATGCTGACCATCGCCTGCAGAAAGGCTGGTAAAAGCACCAGAACCACAATTGCAGCCAATTGAGCGCGTAGCCCGATCACCACTTTTTTCTGCATCAATAGATAATTGCCGGAAAAGTAGACGACTGCTGAAAACCATGCCAGTAATGCAAGAAATATCAGATTACGCAACAGCCGCACCGATCTGGATTCAGGAGGAATCTTTCTGGCAAGCAAAAACTGGCGATTCTGCATCTCTGGAACCTTCACCATGGTTTTCAGCCAGCCATTTTCTTTAAATACCCCTATTTTTTGCAATTCCACATCTGCAGATACGGCTGAATTCATATATGCGAGCCGGCATCCGGCCTGCCGGAAATTCTCAACCAGAGCATGTTCGAAATGCTTGCCCGATGCGACGGCAAAGTCTTCCTGCCGGTAAAGAATGGCGGTGACGCCTGCAAAGGATCCAAAACCGATCTCTCCAAGTGAATTTTCAACAGCTTTTTCAAGCCAGACGGGCGATTCGCGACTGGCGTCGTAAAAAACAGGAAACCACATCAATCGGTACTGTCTGCCGGCAATAAAACAGGGCTGAAAGGTCCGCGCCGCACTGCAGATAAAATTCGTCTGCGCGCTGTAACTTTTTTCGTCAAGCAATCGACGGATGCTTTTGTCACATGCAGCACGAAAATCATCGGAGGTATCGGCATCGAACAGCACTGAAATGCCTTTTATGGCAAGCAATCTTACCGCTTCCAGCTCATCACGGCCAATTTCTGACGAAGACGATGCGAGACGAAGCTCTTCTCCTTGGAATATGGCCGTTCCATCGGCATGCGAACTGAACTGAAAAAATGCCCAGAGATAAGGATCGCCAAGCAGCTGCCGATGTCTATTTGCAGACCGATAAATCGCTCCGGAAATTTTTCCTGGATCAGGGCTCTTTTCCGGAATGTCTCTGATTGCCTTCAACAATTGCTCCGCAACGAAAGTTCCCAGATGCAGATCTGGTGAAGTCGATCGTTGCAGATATCTGATGTCAGCAAGAAGTTTGCGTCGAACCGTGGTTTCAGAATATTCGCTGCTTGAAACAGCATAGCGCATAAAGCTTTGCCAGACAGCAGACGCAACGATTGCTGCCACCAGCACGATGAACAAGGCAGTTTTCAGTCTGGCTGTGTCATTCATTTTCGGCATAGCCAATTACCTCGTATAAATCTTTGCAGTCGGCAATTCCGGCAAAATCGAGATTCTTGAGTTCATCCCTGATTTCACTGGTTACGACGATACCTGAATACGAACCAAGCTTGGATGAAGCTTCTGCCTCTTCGGCATCCTGCAGGGTTCTTCCAACTACAGTGTAATCAAGACGTACACCTGAGTTTCCCATTATGCCGGCAAGGATTTCTCCGCGTGCCAGACCAGTGCCGGTGCGAACCGTGAATTTGCCCGCCAGAGACCGGTCGATCTGGCTTCTTTCATGCACTTTCTTCATTTCCATGGCAGCAGCAACCGCTTCTGCGGCCATGGATTTTTCGTCTTCGTAGAAAATGGCCCATACCGCATCGCCGACAAAGCGATCGATCACTCCGCCCCATTTCTGAATTACTTCAGCCATGGCACCAAGATGGTTGTTAACCATGTCGAACACTTCTTCGGCAGGGTATTCTTCAGAAATCGTCGTAAAAGATCTGATGTCTGAAACCAGAATGATGACTTTTCTGATTGTTCCTGCACCTGCCTTGATGAAGTTGTTGGCCATAACTTCTGATATCGCCTGCGGAGCAACGAACTTCTTTATTTTTTCCCTTTCAGCAACCCAGGCCGACATGCGTCTGATGGAAAGGGCGGTAGAGGCAAGCTCGTCTTCACGGTTTTCGAGGCGCAACTGCACCGACTTGCCATTTCTTATCGCTTCAAGATCAGGGATAAAATCACGCAGTGGCTTCCCAATCCAGTAAGCCGCAAAAAATGAGCCGAGCAGGACTACCGTCAGCAGCAAAGCCAGAGACCCAATCATTGCCGCCTGTTCGTTGAGAACCTGCATTTCGATGTTCCAGGCGGGAACACGTGCAACAAAAACGTATCCCGGCAACCGATTCGACGGCACCATAATGCTCGCATAGTCATGGTCGTACAGATAGGCAGTTCTTTCAACCGGCAATCTGGTGATTCGATTAAACCCTTCGGTTCTGCCGGTTGCTACAACCAGCTGACCTTCTGTTTTTGAAGTGTTGTAAACCGCGATATCAGGTGACAAGCCCGTGATTCGCCGATATTCGACTGCCTGCTCTGGCAACTTGATCCGCAGAAGTTCCCGTGACAGCTGTTCTGGATTGAAAATGACGACGGCGACCGCGAAAGGCCGCGCCCCGATGTTTATCTGATGAAAGTAGCTTAACAGATGCTCGTTACCTGATTCAAAGTTGGCAATGCTTTCAAATTTGTCTCTGACCAGGCCGAAATTCTGCTGCACCCGGAAATCCGCAGCCGATGAAATCGACGAAACGCGATGTTCAGCATCGATGCTGCCTGCGGCAGGCAGATTGCTTTCATACAGTTCACTGTCAACCTGCTTAAGATAGCGGTCAAGAATCGAGCCAAACAAAGCGCGACAAGATTTGCCAAACCTTTGCTGACGTGATTCGTCAAACCGCGAAAAACACCAACCACCCTGAGTAACGATGAGAATACCCGTTGGATCGATTTGCTGTGCTTTGAAGCCGGCCAGAATATCATCCATAAGTTGCAGATCATCGCCAGGTTGTTTCGGAAGAGTAAAAATGGAAGAAATCAGTTGCGGGTCGCTGAAGATTTTTTGCGTTACCCGCAACATTCTGTCTGAGACTGCGGCCATTTCAGTTTCAAGATGCAAAACCTGCTGATGCATGTCTCTATGAAGACTTGCAACCTTTACCTCACGAAATTCCTGCAGCGATGCCGTCTGAGAACCTATGGTCAGACCAGCCGGAAAGGCTGCAAAGGCAAGAAACCAGAGCCAGACCCGCAGATTGATTCCAACGGCCGGAAGGCGATGAAAAACCAGCGCCCGGACAGCAAAAAGAAGCCAGATGCAAAGAATGATCCTGAAATACCATTCAGCCGCCATTTGTCTTGGACTGACAGGAACCACCGGCATATCTGCGACCAGAAGACTGACAAAGCCGCAAACCGGGTCTGAATAACATAGACGACCAATTTTATCGCCAACTCTGAAAGCTTTACCCACCATTTCAGCCGGCAGGCTCAACTCTGGAGAACTGTCGGATGCGACAATAGCCGGAAACCTGGCCATAAAAAATTCCTGGATCGCACTGCGATCCTTTTCGTTTTCCAGATTTGGATGAAGCAGCAAAGGTTTTGTTTCGCCAGCCAGAAGACTAAAAACAGCCGGCCATGAGTTTTGTGGGCCAGAAAGCGCATCGTTAACCATGAACCAGTTATCCACGATTCTCTTTCCAAGATGGCAACCTCTGATGAAATCAGAGGGAAGAAGCAGAAAGAAACCGGCTGCAATTTCGTTTGAGCCCTCAGGAATAATGCAATCCCAGGCAAGAAAGTAGCTTCGACCCTGAAAAATGACCGGAACCGGCTTAAGCCTTGCTGTCGGCATAAAGAATTCACTGTATGCCATTTTCCCGAACAGACTCTTCAACCTTTGTTCCCAACTGTTGCCAGACAACTCGGACCTGCCGGTTGCATAGTGCAGGCAAACCTGCCGAAAAAGTTGTTTTAGAAGGTAATTTGAACTGACCTTGCAGGTACTGCCCACCTTCCAGTCTGAGCCTGCACGGGTAAAATAGATAAATTCAGTCTTCATGATATCATTGCGGGTGCAGGTTTGAACGGCCTTCAAAACGGCCGGTTCAGGAGCAGCAGATTTGTTAAGCAGAAACTGAACCACGTTCTTGAACTTAATGGCAGCTTCACGGCACCAGAATTCATGGCCTGAGGCCTGAAAAAACCTGTCCGCAAGAGCATCCTGACTTTTGAACCAGCGATCGAAAATCTGCTTCTGCACCCACGCGCTCTCACCGGAAGGGTTCCAATCCCATGAAAGAATCAGGCCGGGCGCGATGCTGAGCAACAAAATCATCAGCCAGCTGAAAATAATTCCAGAACTATCAGAAGATGTTCGTGAGCTGCTGCCGGTAATATTGTTCATTTAAGCCTCACACCGGCAAGCAGTGCTTCAGCTCTATTGAAGCAGTCGGGAGCATTGCTTCCCGCTTTGAAAACAGCTTCATTTATCAACTGAGAAACCTGATTCAGAATCAGATAATCCTTATTGTCAATCATTCCGGAATCAAGCAGCCGCTGATGAAATTCCGTCGGAGTTTCTGAAGGCCTGCGGTTCACCGGAAGCCGTGCTTCCCATTCCAGATAGAACATAGGTATCCAGTTTGAGGATCTGACAAGTTTTCTACAGACCAGTCTGATTTTGCGGCCAAAAAGCGTTGCGAGAAGAATAATCAGAATAAGGTACTCTTTATGCGCCAGCAAACCCAGAAATAGATTGCTCCATTCAGTTAAGCCAGTAAAAATTTTCTTGAAACCGAGAATCTGAGAACGGTTGTCAAAGCTGAAAACATAGCTGAACCAGTAACCTTCAAAAGTTTCCCAGACAGTCACCAGAAATTTTTCTATTTCCGATTCTATCTGGCGTTCAACCAGTGCCGGGGTAGGATCATATGGAACCCAGCCGGAGAGTGGAAAATAAACTTCAACCCAGGTGTGGGCATGGCCCTGCCTGACCGTGTAAAATTTACCGACGTCGTTCCAGTCGCCCATGGTATAGCCGCTGACAGGCCGGGCCGGAATCTGCATGGCCCGCAATATTAAAGCCAGCGCAGTAGCAAAATGTTCACATGACCCAGCTTTGTTTTCAAACAGGAAAAATTCTACCGGGTCGATATCTCCGGCGAATGGCTGATTAAGAGAATAAGAGCATTGCCGCTGCAGAAACGAAATTGCCCTGTCGACTCGTTCGGCAATGGTTGTGGTTCCTGAAGCCAACATGCCGGCAAGATTTGCAACCCGGTCGGGAATGCCGGATCTCTCAAGAAATTGATTGATCTCCCGCCCTGGGACTAATGAAGTTACAGGGGAATCGACGACTTCCAGAGGATTGAGCACGATACTGGCGACAAATCTTCTGCTGCCTGATACCCGGTTGACAAAAAACAGGGTTCGGTCATCCTCGACGCCGACAAAAGGTTGTCCGAGGGCCAGCCAGGCTGTCTGGTCAGGAACGAAAACCAGCGGCGGCTCTGTATTTTCAAGAATTATTTCGAGCGGGTGAACGTCACGCTGCGAAAAACCGCTGCGAATCAGCTGGATTTCTCCGGAATTGCGCCTTAGATCGGAAAACCACCGCCGCCGCCTTCCCTTCTCCCACTTCCCGGATCGGTAACGGGCAAAAGTGGTGCCACGAAGCTGTCGCGATTTAAGCCTTCTGATAATCGAGGTCGACAGTGTCTTTTCCTCGATCGGCCTGATACGCATGATAACAGCCGGATTATCTTCGAGCAGCCCGGTTTCCCCAAGGCTCAGAGTATCACTGAAACCTGCCAGACGTCTTTTTGAGGCCTCTGAAGCCAGACCCAGGCTTTCGGTTCTTGGTATCAGATAAAATAGAACGAGGCAAAAAATCAGAAATGCTGCTGAAGAAATGCAGAAGCCGGCAAGCTGGCCCTTGATCCGGCCTACAGTAGGCTCACTCTTAACTTTGCCGCCGGCGACGGCCTGATGACGGAAAAGCGAGATCCAGCGCAGCACCAGGAAAAAATTCAGAACATAGGGGGCCAAAATGACCGGAAAAAGAAAATTCACATTCATCGCCGCAACAGCGAGAATAATCATCAGAGAAAGAATAAGAGCTCCGTTCAAAGCCCTCAATGTTCTGACAAAAGCAATCTGAAGAATTAGAACTACGCTGGTGAACTGAAGCAGCAGAACAATGCCCGGCAAGGGACCAGATCGCTGCGAAATAACATAAATGAGAGAAGTAACGCTTAAAAACTGGGCCACAATATTGGCATAGCGATTTTCAAAGCTTCGCCCGCGTAAAAAAAGAAAGACGACTGGAATCGAGATAGCCGTCAGAAGAGGCCTGAGAAAGCCGGTCGTATAGATTCCCAGGTAAGCCCAGAACGAAAGGCTGACAAGAAGTCGATAAACAAAGAGGCTTATAGGCTTGTTATCAGCAGCTCCAAGAAAATCCGATCTGCTGCCACCAACTATATCATGTTTTTGGGAATCGACTGTGGCGCTCATGCATTTTTACCCAGCCATTGGCTAACTCTGATGGTCTCATTTGAGTCGCCTGCCGGTGGAATTGTTTCACCATAAGTCAGGCAGGCCAGCCATTTGACGATCCTGGGCATATCATTGCGGATCGACAACCATGTATATCCACGGCGAAAGGAGTTTGCCCAGACAAGGACCTCATTGTTATTCTGCCGCCATTTCAGGAGCATGCCTGAAATCAGCTTGAGTCCATTTTCGAATCCTTCAGATGAAAGCCCGCCAAAATCAAACCGCAGGCGACTGGCATTGCCAAGATTCACTGATCTGACAAGAATCCACTCGTTGAAAGAGCGGGCAGAAATTGTCCAGTTGATCAACGAGGCATCTTCACCATCCTGATAATGACTCTGCATCCAGTAATCGCCTTCTTTTCCGCTGGCCTGTTTCTGAATCGCACCACCGGCTTCAACAGAAAGCATTTCTGGAGCAGGCCTTGCCGGAATTGGCCCGACAGCAACTGCGTCAGGCGGCAGCTCGAGAGAGGTAAAAAAGATATCGACCGGATAGCATGAAAACAGCTTGAACTGTTTTGCCAGAAACTGGCCGCGCGATGGCACCGAAAACGATGTTCGCAGGATCACCATCGAACCCGGGGCCAGAATATTGACAAAATCCTCTTCAAAAGCAAGACAACGATGAGAACGACCGATACGATCCTCGATCCGGCAGCGCAGCACAATTTCTTCACCGGCAAAACAAAAGTCAGGAAGCAGAAGATCAACCTTCAAACCTGCCATGTTGCGCAATGAAACGAGACAAGACATGACCAGACTGGCAAAAAAGCAGCTGCTCATCAGATAGAGAAGGTTATTGCCGGTATTCTGAGCGGCAAAAAGCAAAAACACAGCGAGAAAAGACAGGGTTTTCCCCGCACCGGAAAGCCTGATTCTAAGCCTGGCCTTATTCAACATCAACCCTCTGAAGAATCTCGCCGGTCAACCAGTCATTGCGGGCCCCTTCGCCGCCATAAAGCGACACGCCACGCAGGCCGATTCTATGAGCGAGAACTTCAGGGGCAATTTCCTTGACCGTATCGATGCTCACCCATTCCTGGCCACGGAAAAACGCCAGGGCCTGAGCTGCGCGCATCAGCGCGATACTGCCACGTGGACTCACAGGCAATTCAACCTCTTCATGACTGCGAATTGAAACCATCAACCGGCTGATGTATTTGAGCACCGGATCGGCAACCTGAATCGATCTGACGTGCGTCTGAGCGGCAACCACATCGTTAAGGCTCAGAAATCCCTGAATGCTTTCATCGGCAGCAGGATTCACATGTTTACGGAGAATCTCGATTTCAGATGCCTCGTCAGGGTAACCAAGAGAAATTCTCATCATGAAGCGGTCCCGTTGTGATTCAGGTAGAGGATAGGTACCATGGAATCCTTTGGGGTTCTGAGTGGCAATGACCATGAAGGGTTTGACGAGTTCGATATGTTGCTTTTCAACACTCACGGCAAACTCGTTCATCGCCTGAAGCAATGCGCTCTGCGTCTTGGGCGGAGCCCGGTTCAGTTCATCAGCAAGAACCACGTTTGCAAAAATTGCGCCCTTGATGAATTCAAAGTCTTCGGTTTGACGCCTGTAAATGCGCGTGCCCAGAACATCAGAAGGCAAAAGATCAGCAGTAAATTGAATGCGGCTGAAAACCCCGCCGATAGCATGGGCAAGCGCTGAGGCAAGAGTGGTTTTACCAACCCCGGGCATGTCTTCAAGCAACAAATGGCCTTCTGCGAGCAGACAAACGATAGTCTTCTCAATCTGGTTGCCCTTACCGACAATCACCTGCTTCAAACTCAGCGCTAATTTTAAGAATGACTCACGAATTTTTTCGATATTCATAGGTTTTGCGGTAATTACTTTACCAGTATTTTGCATTTTATGATAGTATAATCGCACTTAGAACTGTAGACCACGTCGAAAGGAAGGAAGAAATGGCGAAAAAAGCATCCTCAGCCCCCGACAAGGGCGTCAAAACCTTCAAGGTTGACAGCGCCTGGGACAAAATCAAAGGCAACGAACTCAAACTTTTTGAAAAGAGAACTCAGGAATATCTGAAATTCATATCTACC
>CAZPCO010000038.1:0-7202 GCA_964585025.1 uncultured bacterium
CTTCGATTTCAAGCCCGGGTGATGAAAAGTCAGCCATCGGAAAAACGAGAGCCTCTTCTCTTGTCTCACCGCCCTGAATAGCAAAGCTTCTGCCCACCAATTCCAGATCGCGGGAATAGTCGGCACGCATGGAAAAATTTATCTGCCGCTGCCGCCCCGATTTGTTGTTAACCAGCACTCTGATAAAATTGTAACCGAAAAAGTTGCGGTTCGACAGATCAGGCAGCAGAGTGAAACGCAGACCATCGTACGAAACCGACTCAACTGCCGAAAGAATGCAGCCATAAGAAAGAAATACCAGGATCAGCAATAATCTGAAGCGTTTCAATTTGAGTTAACCATGGTTATTCCGCCGGTAAATTCAAGGTCGGTTTCGCGGATCGATTTGAGCAGAATGTTCAGCAGGTTTGCAGTTGTCATGCCTTCGAATCTGGCCTTGTAATTGAGAAGCACCCGATGATTCAAGGCTGGAACGAATACTTCGCGGACATCCTCGAACCCGACCGAGGGTCTGCCTGCCAGCAGAGCAACGCCGCGGGCCGCCTCGGCAACAGCGATAGCCGCACGCGGAGAAGCGCCATAATGAACGAACTCAGCTATCTGCGGTAATGAACCTGATACCGGGTCGGTGGCATGCACCAGCCGGGCAATGAAATCAGCTACCGGAACCGGCAGATAAATACGATTCATCACCGAAAACAGACCATTCAGTTCTGCGGCCGAGAGCGAAAATCCGGGAGCAGGTGGCTCACCGTGACGACGCGAGGTGATTATCTCGCGCAGGGTATCGCTGGAAGCCGCATTCACTTCAAGCTTAAAAAGGAAACGATCGAGCTGAGCTTCTGGAAGAGGATAGGTTCCTTCGAGTTCTATCGGATTCTGCGAAGCCAGAACAAAAAATGGGTCGGGCAGACGACGGGTGGTTCCGAGCAGGGTAACTGACTTTTCCTGCATGGCTTCGAGCAGTGCCGACTGGGTTTTTGGCGAAGCGCGGTTGATTTCATCGGCAAGCAGAATATTGGTGAACACCGGCCCGGGCTGAAAAACCATCTCACGCTGACCGGAAGAATTCTGTTGCAGAATGTGAGCCCCGAGAATATCGCCAGGCATCAGATCAGGGGTGAACTGCACCCTGCTGAACTGCAGACTGAGCAGTTGTCCGAGGGTTTTTATCAGGGCTGTTTTGCCAACTCCCGGCAGTCCTTCGAGAAGAATATGCCCCTGGCTGAGAATTCCAATAAAAACAAGGCGATGCAGTGCCGGACGGCCGATAAGAATGCGGTCAAGTTCAGCAAGAACACGGTGCGCGAGGCTTGCAGCCTGTTCAAGCTCGTTCTGGGCAATAAGCCTTTTGCCTTCGTTCATTGATCAACTCCTGTTTCAGGGGTTTTCGTGGTCGAAATACTTTTTGACCGCACCACGGTGTTTCGGAAGAATTATACCAGATTCAGCGCTGCTGTCGGCAGGTTTCTGCCATGACGAAGCCGCCGGATTGTCGACGACGGGACTGTCGTCCTGCAGCGGTGCAGATATGCTCATACCGATGGCTACCGATTGTTCAAGGGCGCTTTCGGCTGGAGGAGGCAGATTCTGATCGATAAATCTGAGGTTGTGTTCAGAACTTCGGCGGTTGAAATCGACAGGGGCGGTTCCACCGCCACGCCCCGGCTCACCGGATGCTCCTGCGCCGGTGTCACTGATGTTTCCCTGACCGGAACCCTGTTTTTCGCCAGGCGCTGCCTGGCCTGAACCGGACTTTTCTCCTGTTCCTGACTGCGAACCGCTGTTCTGACAGCTGCCGCCTGGAACTTGTACCCGAACCAGTTCTGAAGTTGCGTTGGGATCGAGGTCGGATTTGCTGGCCGGACGGATTTTTCCAGCTTTCAGCAGTTCCTGAAAAGTCTTTTGATCTATCAGTTTTGCTTTGGCGAGTCTTTCAGCACGTGCAGCCGCTATTTCAGCCTGCTTTTTTAAATATTCCTGCAGCTCTTTGCGGGCCTGCTCAGCCGAACCCGCCGCCTCGGCGCCACCGGCAGCAGTTTTTTCGAGAGCTTTACCCAGGCTTGCCGGCGCCTTACCGGCATCATTCCTGCCAAGAGCTCCGGAAATTTCGCGGGCAATGCTTTGCGACAGCGCCCCTGCGCCGCTATTTTCACCGAGTTTATCGGCAAGCGACTGCAGCTGCTTCATGTTTTCCATCTCCGACTCCATCTGCCTTGCACCAGCTGTTGCCTGCTTCTTCAGTCGATCCTGCAATTGATCCAGGGCTTCAAATGTCGAAGCCGGATCATTCGGGTCCGAACCCGCTTCAATCCGTTCAAGACTCTGCTGCAGTTCTCTGGTTTCATCGGGCTGCAGAAGGCCTTCTTCGGCAAGAACTTTTATCTGCTCTTCGATTTGTCGTTCTGAATCCTGGAGATCGAGTTTCTGATCGACTGCAATGCTGTCGAGAACGATAGGCAGTCTGATGCAGAGAAAAAGAAAAGCGAGTGAGAGAAAAAGCGAAATCATTGGCCTGGTAACGTTAACCTGCAACACCGGCAGAGAAATTGACTCCGGCAGGCGATTCGACCAGCTGAAGTCACCGGTTTCTCTGGCCGCCAGCATGATGCCGCCACTGCGGTTGTGACTGTCGAGGGTTGCCAACCAGCCATGACTGCCCACAACCTGCCTTCTGACCACCAGAATGGCGGCAAGAACCGCTACCGGGATGCCGACAAGGGCAAAACCGGCGAAATCGATCGAAGCGACACCAGCCTGTCTGCATAGCAGAAATACCAGACCGGCGGCAAAGTTCCAGATGGTCATGAACCATAAGGCCAGAACGAAAGCGGCCATGCGTCCATAACGCCATTTCAATGTCTGAACTGCATTATCGATATTATCGCTGCCTGAAGGCATTCATTTCCCCTCTAACAGAATACAAGATACCCTTTTCAACTAAAAGACGCTACCACCAGGAACGTGATTTTATTGCATCCTGCAGAACAAATTATGAGTTTATCCGCAGTTAGCGATATATGTTCAAATTTTGCCATTAATCTGGTAGATTGAATGGATGCAAATCAACGTCGAACTTTCCGAAGAGATCTTTTCACGCCTTGTTAAGACAGCTGAAGCCAGGAAAACAAAACCAGAAGCCATAGCTGCCGAGCTGATTGCCGGATCGCTGCCCCCGGAGACGCAGACAGCCTCAGCCACCCAGTTCCCCGGCGTAGCACTGATCAAGGATAATTTTTCTCCACCGGCTGCTGCAGAACCGGCCGCCGAAAAGAAGTTTCCAGGCGCCATACCGGCTCCGGTAATCAGCAGACCGACTGTTGCCGCGCCTTCGCCGGAAAAGCAGCAGAGACGTCAGCAACTTGAAATGCAGATGCGCGAGCTGTCGCTGCTGATTGAAACAGCCGAACCCGATAAAAAAGAACACTATCTGCTGCAATACGCCATGCTGGCAGCAGAGCTCGATTCAACCCTCTAAGAAATAACCCATCGGAGAACCCACTTATGCCGCGAAGAAACCGTTATAAACAACTGTGCGAAGCTTATGACCGTGGTGTGACAGAATGCAGCCAATATCAGCAGGAATGCCGTGAATTCGTTCAGGAAATTCGCACCGCGATCATCGAAAGCCTTAATTGCCCTGAGACAAAGGTCTTCATGTTTCCACCCAGTTCAGGGTTTGTCTATAACAGCCAATCTCTGCAGGGCGATGCCCTCGATACCGAATTCGGTGAAAACGGCACTGCAGCGATCGGCTTCGCAATCAATGTCAATGACAACGATCTGCAGGAAAAATTCTTCACCTTCATGATCGTGTTCAAGAAAACCGGGTCAAAAATTGTTTTCAGCGTCGACGATGACCGTGAATTCGTCAATAACAACGAAGGAATCAACGATTTCTGCGAATATCTTTTTGAAGTGGCACGGCGCAATCTGCTCGGGCGCCTCGACAATTTCCTGCAGTCTCCCAAGGACATGAACACCCCGATTGGTTTCAAACCCCAGGATGAAGCGGCGAAGAAAATCAGTAAAAAACCCTGAAAGGCTCTGGTGAGCCGGGAGGGGGCGGAGTAAGCGATCGTTGAAACGTTCGTGAATGAGTTTTATCTGAAGAAGAAGTTGGCAGCGGACTGACCGGACGACGCAGATCGTCGATCACCACTTCACGCTTTTTGCGATCATGAGTTTGCGGCAGCTTCTGGGCCCCACCCTTTTCCAGGGCAAGTATTTCTTCAAGAGTACGAGGCGGTTTGCCGTCGTCAAGATGCTGCCATCCGATCTGAACCAGACGATCAACCGCCGGGTTTACCTGATAAAACCCTTCATCGATGCGGTCGCCCCAATAGTAGCCCTTGGCAAGCCTGATGTCGCCTGTCACCTCTGCAATAACCCCAAGGCGGTAAAATGCCCAGGTTGTTCGGCCGGTATCGACTTTTTCTGAGGTCGTTTCCTGCTGATAAATAACCGCGTAGAGCTCTTTTGCCTTCTTCAATTTCCCGCCTTCTAGGGCCGATTCTGCCTGTGCCCGGTATCTTGAATAGTTGTAACCTGAACCGCAGCCTGTCAGCGCAGCCAGAAAGCAGGCAAGCATGACCACCAGCAGCATACGCCCAAGATTGGACTGCTTCATTTTTTCCCTCCTGGCAAAGGCTTCCAGTAGCGGTCGGTTCCTGATGGAACCGGGGGATAAATACGAGCCGACCAGGTAAAGTCATTGGCCTTCTTTCCCGGGTCTTTCAGAAGCATGAAAATGTCATAGCCGTTGTCAGCCTTTTTGACACTCATATCGGCTATGTATTCAGAAGCAAGAAACTGTTTGCGACCATCGGAAGTGGTACGCGCAAATGCTTTGCCACCGCCACGGTTCTCGATCGAATAGGTCACGTGCTTCTTTTCAGGCAATCCGACACGAAATTCGGTCGAGCCCTTCCAGGTATCACCAGACTCAGGTTTGAAAACGATCCTGGAAGTGTCTGATCTGGCGATATCGTTGCGCATCATGGTAACGATCCAGGCTGCCTGGTTGGCGGCCTGAGCGTTGAAACTGCCTCGATGAACGTTTGAAGCCCCCCTCGACATTGCGACAATCACCCCGCCGGCAATCAGGGTTACAATGCCCAGACTGATTACCAGCTCAATAAAGGTAAATGCCTTTCTTTTCATCATTTTTTGCTCAGGTAGGTCGAAAGCTCATAATCTTTCTCAGGAGTCCCCACCTTTTCCTTCGATTTGTAGTTGAGTATCAGCCTGACAATGCGGCCTGTTTCCTGGCCGGTTGCCGGATACTTTTCTATTTTGATCGTCGTTTTCAGATCCATGTATTCGGGGAAATTACCAATCTGAAGATCGATTTTGCTGGTCGTTCCAATGGTCAATTTGCCCTCGCTGAGGGGTTTGAAACTTATCTCGCCGGCATCAGGCCACCATTGCGAGTTCTCGATCTGTTCGAGAATTTCGACCGCCAGCTGACTTGCCTTTATTTCATCGGCAGAAAGGGTAACCTGCTTGTGAGACGACCCCATCAGGCCCCACAACGGCACCAGTGCGGCAACCATGATCGCGCTGGCGACGAGCACTTCAATAAGTGAAATACCCCATCGGTTCATAAGTCACCTCCGGCGGGGCCGATCGCCACTCCCATAAAGCTTTCAATGGGGTTGACCGTCGGGTCGAAGTTCTGGTTATACATCAGGCCACCACCGCCGGCAAAATTGTCAGGGTTAAGCGTATGAGCGGCAATGCCACCGAAAACTTCGACAGCCGACTGTTTGCTCGAAGGCTTGATTTCGCCCCCGTTTTTGTCGAGAGCCACCAGATAAGCCAGGGTTGGATGCTGCCCGGTGTTACGCACGGTGATAGCACCAGTTTCGGCAAGAACGAGCAATTGCCCCCTTTCAGGATTATCGGTGGAACGAAAGGTGCCGACCTCAATCGGGCCATCGACGAGAATTGCCCCGCCTGAGACAGCGCCGAGATTATCTCCCATCTTCAGACCTTCACCGTTGGTTTTTACCCTGACAATCGTGTTAGAAAGATTGAAGTCACTGTTCTGGGCGCTGCAGAATGCCGCTCGCAGCTGTTTAAAAGCGTCATCGCCAGTAGCCTGGATTTCGTAACAGACTCTGGGAGAAAGCCCAAGCGCAGGGTCTTTACTTTCAGAAATTGTATTGATCTGCACTTTGCTGCAGTCAACCCCAAGAACCGGCAGAGCGAAATTCATGTCGTTGATCGGCAGAACCGTTTTGTCAGGCGGAATATTGATGCTCTGAGTATTTTTGGAATATTGCGCGATCATGCTGTAACTCTCATCATACGAACAGAAATCTGCCTTGCTCATGATCTTTTCGTAGGAAACAAGGTTTCCGGCGGCCGAATAGGGCAGCTTGATGAAAAAATCTTCCATTTCCGTGAGGTCAGACACACCGAGGGCTGCGTCAGGCGGAGTCGGCAGATAGATCAGATTTTTATCGACAAAAACGTCTTTAAGAAACGTTTTATCCAGATCCTTGAGTTTTCCAGGAATCAAATTGCGCTTTTTGCCGGAATATTTTTCGTAATCCTTTTGCGGCAGGCCGACAACGGCACCAACAGGCGGTTCAGCACCAGTTCCCGGAATAAGATAGCTCAATTCAAGAAAGCGATCGTAAACTTTGCCGGTTACGCGTGTGATGCTGAGCCGCCGATCGTTTTCACCGGTACCTGCTTCGCCGAACAGGTGGAGAAAAGAACTCTGCCACCATTTTTTGTCTTTGTCGGGCTTGTGCTCAGCGAATTGAAATTCAAGAATTCGTTTCCACATATCAGCTGAAGGGCCATTAACCACGGCGTTTGAAAAACCCCAGCGTGCAATGCGGAAAACCATCTGGTGACCGTTTACCGGGCAACCGCTGAAATCAGAAAAATTCAGGAGCAGAGTAATCGGGTTTTCCGCAGTGGGAAAGTAGGAATGGTAACGCTGGCCATATTTGCGATGGCCGGCGGCACGGTTCAACAGCAAATTTCCGCCACCGAGATAGATCCAGCCGCGCCGTTTCCAGATTTCGGCCTGGCGGTTGAAATGGTCACCAGGCAGGCCATTGTCGACAATCAGAGGTTTGTTCGAACCTGGCGCTATATCGCCGGTGGACGGAGAATCGATAACCACGGAATTGAATTTGACCGGGTCATGGTCGCCGGTAGCTTCGCGCAGAAAAAGGTTGAAC
>CAZPCO010000038.1:7212-15188 GCA_964585025.1 uncultured bacterium
ATTCTTCACGGGTGTTGCCGATGAAAACTTCAACGGTGAGCGTTATGCGCCCGCCTTTTTCGCAGTCAAAAAACATGGTGTCGTCGGTTTTGAAATCGCTGAGTGGCTTGATATCGCTGAAACTGACGTCGCAGTTCACTGAAACATCTTTGGTGGGCTCATCGCCAAAGAGTTTTTTTACAAAGGCATCGACTTCGGAAACGTTCAGCCAGACCTTCTTGAACTCGCGCGCCAGAGATTCCGGGTCGTTCTGCACGAACACCTTGGTGCGCAAAGCCAGACCAGGAGAGGTTGCATCCTTGAGATTGGCATTGGCAAGATCGCTTTTCAGCTTGTTAACCAGCATTCTCGAGGCCGATTGCGCACACTTGAGTGCCCGCAGATGCTTGAGAATTTCGCGGCTCTCGTTGAATTTGCCCTGGACAAGATGATTGTAGGCGAGAATCAGAATCGTCAAAACAAATATTCCGCCCAGAACGACGAAAATGACCATGCCGCGACGGTCTGGCGATGAATACAATCGCCGGCGTTCACCTGCCGTCATGGAGTGACCTCCCCGGTTGCCTGCATCGCAGGGAGATTCCTTTTCAGCCAGTCGAGAGTACCCTGATGAATTGGTACGCCTGTTTCCTGAAGTATAGCCAGCCCGCGGGCCGGATCGGCAGGGATTGCTGAAATGGCCTGATGTTTCATTCTCAGATGCGAAGAAGCCTTAACAAGCAGATCGGTAAGCAGTTCAACAGTTGCAGCCGGGGTCTTTTCGGTTGTCACCAGCACATTTGGTAAACCAATGGTCTGTATCGCCGGCTGATTGTCACCGTAAAAGCCGGCCGGAATCGAAAAAAGCCTGGCGGTTGCAACTTTCCCCAGAATGCTGTTGATCTGGCGATCATCGAGACTGATCAGTGAACAGTCATTGAATATCAGGGCATCAGAAACCGTTCGGTTCGGCATTCCGGCCTGTATTGTGGCGAAACCGACCTGGCCTGACGAAACAGCGGCCAGAACCCGGTCAGCCGGCAAATCGAGACTGCTGAAATCTTCACCGACGCCCAGAGCTGCAAGAATCTCCCGTGAGGTGCGGTAGGTCGACGAGTTTTTCTGCCCGAGAAAGCCGCGCAAACGACCTGGAAATTCTCGTGCTGGTTCAAAACTGGCCGGCGCTCTGACCAGATGAACCACATCGTTCCATAGAGGCCAGATCAATCGCAGAGGAGAACTGGCATTGGCCTGAAAAGATTCTCTGACAATGCGACTTTCGGTCATGCCAAGCATTAGCCGCCCCTGGATCAGCAACCTGACATTGTCAACAGATCCATTGGTTTCAACTGCGCTGAATACTCCGCCACGCTCTTCAAAATGGCTATTGAACCAGTCCGAGAGCATAACACCAACCGGATAATAAGTTCCAAGCCGGTTTCCGGTTCCGATTAACTGGTAAGATGACGAATATAGCTGGGGCGGAAGCGGAGCCTCGATTTCTTCTGAGGGCTGCGGCATGCTGAGAAGCAGAAGCGCCATGATTGCCAGCACCAGAAAGAAAGGCCAGGCAAAAGCTGGTATATTACCGGACTTTCCGCTTTGCATAGAGGCACCCTTTTACGCCGGCAGAGTGATCAAAAAAATGTTTCAGCGCACGATAATTCTATAGTTTTCGGGCATTTTGAAATCGTATTTTTTGATGAATTCATTGAATTTCTGGTCGTCTTCTTCAGGGTTTTTCTGGTCGGCCTTGTCGGACTTGAGCATCTTTTCGCTGACCGGCGCGGTTTTCTTTTCAACAATCTGCCTGGTCTGCTTTTTTGCACGCTTCTTTTTAGACTTTTTGCCGTTCTTGCCAGCAACCTTTTTGTCGTTCTCTTTCTTTTCACCGCTGACAGCAACTTTTTCAGCGGCATCAGGAGTGGTCGTAATTTCCATTCCGGGGGCCTGCGGGTCTGTCGCAGGCTTTTCATCGACGACAGGAGCGGGCTCAGAAACGGAAACTTCAGGTTCGGCAATGACAACTGCCGGTGCAGGTGCCGATTCTACAGCGGGTTCGGCACTGACAGACTTATCGATGCCTGCCATGGCGATCTGCAAAGATTCGGTGCGTCCCTGAGACTGGCGAACCTTGAGGAGAGCAGCGGCAAGTCTTTCACCGACCAGGTAAGAGCTGCAATCATCAGTAGCAGGATTTTTGCTTTCGACGGGCGATTCAGGTGAAGGTTCGGCGACAACTTCAATGCCGTGCAGTTTCTGGCGCAGCCTTGTCAGTGCATCAGCCAGATCACGACCGGGAATATAACCCGTTTTCGCCACTGGTTCCACCGGGACGGCAGCAGCATTCAATCTTGCCCGGATTGTTTCTATAGCATTCTGGGCTTCGAGAGACAATGCCTCAGCACGCCCTCCAGCAATCATGCATAATAATAAAAGCAGATAAATGATACGGTTTCTCATGCTCTCTCCTGACTATTTTTACATAGTTGGGCCTTATAATATCACCTATCGACAGATTTGAGCAATACTAAAATATTGGCATACCACATTTTGTACAGAATTTTTCCTGCATGTTGTTCTCACTGCCGCAATTCTGGCATTCGATGACTTTCTTGCCCTCGATTTTGATGTTCTGCTTCATGTCTTCCTCTTTCATGCCCGGTGGAATTCTGACCGGCCGGTCTTCTGCCGGAGCCGCCTTCGCTTCCGATCCCGGGACCGAAGAGGCAATATGGCTGATACTTTTGCCGAGAAGCTCGCTGAAATCAACCCCAGCCTTAACGCTCTTGACATGAAAGATTTCAATAGGCATCGACTTACCCTTAACCATGATCGATTCACGCTGTTCAATTTCAAAATATTCCGACACCCGCTCATAGGTAGACCTGGTGATGAAAAGCTCCATGCCTTTGGCAACGGCCATAACGCGGGCAGCCAGGTTGACGTTGTCGCCGATTACCGTATAGGAAAGCTGCTTTTCGCTTCCCATGTAGCCGGCAGTAACGGTGCCGGTGTTGATGCCCACACCGATTTCTATGACCGGCTTCTTTTCCTTGCGCCATCTTTCCTGGAGCTCACGCAGAGCATCGAGCATGCGGACACCGCAGAGTACTGCTCTGATCGGATCATCATCGCGGGCAACCGGAGCGCCAAAGAGCGCCATAAGTTCGTCACCGACATACTTGTCGAGGGTGCCGTCCAGTTCCATGAGGATGTCGGTCATGCGGGTGAAATAAACGTTCAGCTGCTCGACGATATCTGTCGGGTCCATGCTTTCAGACATGCGGGTAAAACCTCGGATATCGGAGAAAAACATGGTGACTTCACATTTGCTGCCCCCAAGCTTCAGCCCGGACGGGTCAGACATGATCATCTCGGCAACGCTCGGCGACACGATGCGCGACAGACTGCCCTTGAGCTCTTCATTCTTTTTCAACTGGTCTTCACTGAGCTTCTGAGCCGAAACGAGGTCGTCCATGGTGGCAGAATACAGCTTGGCGTTTTTCATAACCAGGCCGGCGACATCGGCACAGGTTGCAATCAGGTTCTGATCATCTCTGGTATAATCCGGGTTATTCATCTGCTCGACATTGATGATTGCAAAGAGCTTGCCTTCAGCGTAAATTGGCGCTGCAATAAGGGTCTTCAATGCCCCCTGCCCGATCAGCCCTTTGGTCTTCGGGTCCATTTCACATTCTTTAACCCCGAGAGCCCCGGCCCCGCCCGTCACTTCATTCATCTTCTGGCGCAGCAGGTAAGTAATCATACTGTTCTCTTCATGCGGAATCTCGATTTCCTTGTATTCCTTGGGTTTCATGCCAATCGCCTTGACGATTCGGAACTTTCCTTCCTTTTCGTCGTTCAGAAGCAGCTGAACCTTCTGGGAATCGAGACCTTTGGAAATGATTTCTACGATATTGGTAAAAATCTGGTCGCGGTCAAGGCTCTTGGTGAGATTCTTGATACGCATCAGAGTCGTCGTCAGTTTCATCGACCTTTTGCTGAACTCGTCACGAATCTCACGCATTTCTCTTTCCATGCGCTCTTCAGCGGTTTCAATCTTCTCCGGGGGCGCGTCCTGACCTTCCTTTTTCTCGGACGCGTCTGCCTTTCCGTCTCCTGATGCGGCAGGCGCAGCGGAACTTGCTTCCCCTTCCTTGTCGCCTTTCAGGGCGTTATCCATCTGAGTGTCTTTGTCTTTGCCCTTTTTCTGCATTTCGTCTCGATATTTGGCAGCCATGGCCGGGTCGACCCTGGTCTTGAGAGGCCCGCCGGCATCGGCTCCAACCTGACCCGGAGCGCCACCGCCTCCCATGGCCTTGATCTGCTCGAATCTGAAGAAAAGGTAGACAAGAAAACCAGCAGCGCAGAGAACTATGATCGAATATATTTCCCACCAGTCTTCAAGCGGGTATTTTTCGGGTTTGAATTTGAAAGCGATGGTCGCAGCGCCGAGTAAAAGCGGCAAAGCGAACGACAAAAGGGTTACAGCCAGCTTTTCACCAAGAAGACCGAGCACACCGGCGGCGGCAATCAGGTAGAAATACGAAAAATAGTTCTGCAGATTGCGCGGAAACTTGTTGGTAAAAATCATTATGGCAACAAGAATTACCACAACACTGCCCAACAGACCAAGCAAGTCAGGCAGTCTATCTTTTAAGGTTTTGGTTTCCTGTGCATTATCAGCCATCGCAACCCCGGCTCAGCTAATTCATTGTTACACGGAAACGCAATTTAATCAAGTGTTGGAACCGGTTGTTTCGTTCATCAGACGAATGGCATCGATACTGTCGGCAGTCATTCTTCCCAGAATTTCCTCTGCTTCACCGGTTTTTCCCGCTTTGCAGAGCAGGTGACCATACCAGCCGGCGCAACGGCCGCAGCGCACCTTACCCTGAATGGATTCAGCAGCATATTTCAAGGCTTCATCATCTTTGCCTTCACTTTCAGCAACCATTGAAAGCACCGTCTTAACCAGCATGGCAGACTTCTCACCGCCTTTGATTCCGGAGGCGGCAGACTTCCATTTGGCCAGTTTCTCCCGCGATTTCATCTGGCGGTCAAGATCGGTCATTTCAACAAGAATTTCTGACTTGATACAGGGCATTCTCGACATATCAAAAGCTTTGCCGAATTCAATGTGCGCCTGCACAAATTCCCTTTTCCACATCAGACAGCAACCGCTCACCATCATGCACAGGGCCTTTTCGTCATTAGTCAGAGCCTTGGCGCGATTTTCCGGGATCGAACTGATCAGCTTATAGGCGGTGGCGAAATCGCCCCGCCTGTATCGCAGATAAGCTTCGAGTACCTGTCCGGAATCGAACATGCCGGTGTTTGCAAAAGCCTCATTGTATTCGGCCAGGCTGCGTTGTGCCTCGATATAGTCTTCCCGGCAGATCAGTGCCAGGATCATCGCCTTCCAGAAAGATGAAAATGTCTTGCGATCGAGGGTTGTCAAAACTTTTCGGCCACTGAGAACGACTTCCTCAAAACAGTCTTTTTCCAGGAGCTTCCAGGCCTGCGATTCTAGTATCTTGGCATCAGTGAAGCTGAGCGCACCGGTCTGCTGGATATTTTTGCGATCGACCGAGGCCACCCCGGCAAACCCTACAGCACTTGCAATTTTGAAGATCATGAAACGTCCAAGGGGCATAAAAGCCATGGTAATCAAGGCGCAAAGTGCGCTGCCCAGCATGTAAGTCACTCTGGTCGCCAGCCCGAGCCGGCTCTGAAAAGTCAACACCAGAACCATGAAAAACCAGCAGAAAAACCATATCCCGTAAAGCTCATAACGCAGGGGCCGCTGATCTGGCGGCAGAAATCTGAATGCCGGAAAAACCAGATAAAGCGAAAATGCCACAAAATGCCCGGCAACAAGCAGCTTTGGGATAATCCAGACACTGTCGTAGGCTGAGCTGTCGTATTGCATGCATGCGGTCATCAAATCGCGGAAACAAAGATGATGCGCCAAAGACATAAACCCGGCCGCGGCAGCAACGAAGACGAAATTATGCCAAACCTGTGTCGGTGCTGAAAGCCAGGTGGCCATCACCACCAGACCCGTGAACAGAACCACGTAATAGATGATGCCGACAACTCCGCTCAAACCGAGAGGTAGAGAAAGCAGAAAGCCGAGAGGCGGCATTCCGGCGGTCAGCGAAGAAGATTCAGGGCTATCGATCAGCTCACAGGTTTCGTAGGCCCTGCCGATGTTACCGATGTAAAGATCGATCAGAAAGGCCAGCTGCAGTTCACGCCCCGGCAATCCCTGGAATGAATCGATTTTTTCGAACAGTTCCTGACTGGTGGAAAAACCGAGAAGCTGTTCAATTACAACTTTTCTGACCAGAGCGATGGCATTTTCGGGGTTTGCATCGAGCGCTTTTTTGAAGGCAGCGCCGGCTTCTTCTATAGCGCCTCTTGCCACTGCGATCTGGCCGGAAATAAGATGCACCTCTGCCTGTCCGACCTTTGAAAGCCGGTCAAGAGGGATCTCCTTCAGACATCCGGCCGCTTTTTCATGCATGCCGATCTTGCACAACAGAGCGCCAAGCCGCAATAAGGGCATGACATTGCGCGGGTAGACTTCAAGAGCTTCCTCATAAAGCAGTGCCGCGTCATCCAGCTCGCCGCTTTCTTCGGCCTTACTGCCACGCTGAACCAGAAGCTGCGACTTCTTGAGGAGAATAGCATCATCTTCTGCCGCCTGAGTAACCAGAGGGCAGACAAACAGCAGCAGAAGCAGAAATATCGGCGTCAGTCTACGGTATCTCAAAAGCCCCTCCGTATGGGTTTATTTCATAAGCTCCTTCTGTTTCAGGCTGGCGGCTTCATCACGCGCAAAAGAAACAGCCAGAACATCGCCTATTTCAACGGCCTGGGCAAGCTCACTGCGATGAATATTGATGATATCACCATTTTCAAGAAGACAGCGAAAATAATCTCCATTTTTTGAATCCACAACTGCCTGCATGTGTTTCCTCCGATATGTAAACTAGAATCCAAGCTGTGAGAGAAAACTCTGGACGAACCTGTGAATCTCATCAACAGCCGAGTCGTGTTGAGTTGCCTCGAGAAATGCGATCTTGTTGCCGCGCATATCACCTTCGCGGGTTTTGTAAACCTCGATACGGTAGACCAGCTCCTGCGAAAAATTCTTGTGCGGAAAAATCTTGACCAGCAGTCGGGTTTCATCAGGCAACCTGAGGACCATGGTCTCCTGAATCGGCTCCGACTGCAGTGTTACATCCATACCGACGTCTTCGTTCTTCCGGAACAGGTAACGCTGGGTGATTCTGAATATCAGATCACCCACGTCACGAAGCGTCAGATTGATTCCTTTTTCCATTCCTGATCCTTGATGAAATCGGCAAGTTTGATCCCGGTCAGGTTTTCGCCATTGCGCAATCTGACAGTAATCGTATCTGCATTCGCTTCCTGTTCGCCAAGAATGATCATGAAGGGAATTTTCTGCAACTGAGCCTGGCGTATTCTATAGCTGATCTTGTCGTTGCGATCGTCGAGGTTGCACCTGACAAGGTGCTGTTTAAGCGCTGACTGAACCTTTCTGGCATAATCAGACTGCTGTTCGCTGATCGGCAGAACGACGGCCTGAACCGGAGCGAGCCAGAGCGGCATGGCACCACCGTAATGTTCTATGAGAACGCCGAAAAAGCGTTCGATCGAGCCGAGCAGGGCGCGATGAACCATATAAGGCCGATGTCGGTTGCCATCGGCTCCGATGTAATGCATATCAAAACGTTCGGGCAGATTCCAGTCGAATTGAACGGTGGTCATCTGCCATTCGCGGCCGATTGCGTCTCTGATCTTCAGGTCGATCTTCGGGCCATAAAAGGCACCGCCGCCTTCATCGAGTTCCCAGTTGAGATTTTCGGCGATAATTGCCTGACGCAGCGATTCGGTGGCTTGTTCCCAGGGGAAAGGAGAACGAGAAAAGGATGAGAACAGTCTTTGTGCTCATAGCGCTTCTG
>CAZPCO010000039.1:0-15134 GCA_964585025.1 uncultured bacterium
TGGAGAAGCAGCGCAACGTGGTTCAGAAGCTCTTGCAGCGTGCAAAATCGGCGTTTCGATCAACCTGACTCCCGAGATTATGCAGAAGATAGCGCCACCCACCACACCAGGTTCGCTGTGGACAAAACTGGTTCTCGCATTTGCCGGCCTGGCATTGGTCGTGGTCTGCCTCTTCTTCATGGCCAATCCTGACAAGAAGCAGCAGCAACAGCCATCTTCTGTTCCAGAAAAGCCCATCCAGACTCCGGTTCAGATTCCTCCCCGGGTGATCGCCACTATCCCTGATGAAAAAGGGCCGTCAGCGCCGGTCGAAACCGCGCAAAATCCGACGCTGGTGCTCGCCGCCGGCGAAAGGAGGGTTGTCGATTTTCCCCGCATCGGCTCGATTACACTCAATGGTCCGGGCAGATTCGTTGTCACCGAATCCATGACCAGCATCATTCAAGGCTCAGCTAAATTCGACATTCTGAAGCAGGATAAAAACCGGCCTTTCCGTGTCTCCACAGACGATGCGGTAATCACCGTCATAGGAACGATTTTCGAAGTCGAAAAAGCCGGAGCGAACACCAGAGTTTCCCTGCAACATGGCACTCTCCGCATCGAACACACCGGACGGGTTGATATACTCGAAAGCGGCTGGACTGCCATTATAGAAGGCGCCGGCTTCGTCATTTCAAAAATATCCGAAAACGAGCTTGTTCAGCCGGCTACAGACAGCAGTAAAATTGTCGAACCGTATCTTCTGCCGGAAAAAAATGTAACCGGAACTCCAGCAATGCAAATTCCTATACAGAACATTGAACCAGCTGAAACAAGACAGGAACCGGCTGCTTCATCGCAGTCACCACTCGAACTTCTTCACGAATGGTCGATTCAGACCCCAGACAAAAAGTGAGGAAAACAAAACGAAACGTTCTTTAGGGCCAAACCATCGATCAGATCACGGCAAACATTTCTAAGTTGCGGGGTTAACCCTCACAGGAAGGTAAATGATATGAAACTTTTGAAAACTTTCGTTCTCGCCGTTATGGTTTCCATTTTACCATGCAACACTCTGTATGCAGGCGTTCAGCAACAGGTGGCAGATAGCATTGGCGGAGCCAAAGATCAGGTGGTAAAAACCGTCGCCGACACAACCGGCAAGGTCGTGAAAGGTGTTCAGACGATCATCAAAAATCTGACCTCCGGCAAGCCGGCAGTATTGAATGGCGACACCCTGCGTATTGCTGTCTACAACATTGCCTACGGGCGCGGCAACGATCGTGGCGGACTGAATGAAGTCGGCGGCAAACCCCAGAACCTGCTGAATGTTGCCAGAATTTTCAAAAATCAGAAGTTAGACATCGCCGGCACTACAGAAACTGCGGTCGCCGACCTGCGTGGCGGATTGTCGAATCAACCGGCAGTCATCTCCACCTATTCCGGCCTGAAAAACTACGTCTATGGCGAAAACCATCGCTTCGGGCTCATTGTGATCGGTATGGGCAATGCCATTTTTTCGAAGTTTCCAATCGTCTGGAGCAAGAATCATTCTCTATACCGTGCCAGTTCAGACAATGAACAGCGTGGCTGCCTTGAAGCCTTGATCGATCTTGGCCCCCAGAAAGGCAAAATCAGAGTTTTCGTCACTCATCTCAGTCTCATAGCTGAAGAATCGAACCAGCAATTGCGGCAGATATGCAGCATCATCAACAGCAGAACCGAGCCTCGCGTGCTGATGGGCGACTTCACTTCCTCTCCCGGTTCAGCCAATATCAGGATGGTTGGGCAAAGCATGACTGATGTTTCTGAAGATTCAGGCGGCACTTACTGGCCCAAATCGGTGCAAAACAAAAACGGCCGGCCCGAGAAGCTCGACTACATTTTCTCGAAGGGTAATCTCACCAAAAGTGGCGCCAGCTGGGTTACCGGCTTCAAGGAAGGTTGCTCTGACCACGGCTGTGTGGGTGTGAGCCTGACTCTAAAATAAGCGGCAGGAGAATATATGGGTAAATTCCAGAGAAAAATCGTAGCCTGTCTTCTGATTCTGGCGGTGTTCTTTCAACCGCTGGCCGTCGAACTGGCTGCCTGGGCTGCCAATGCAAATGCCGCCGAAATAGCAAAGGCCAAACAGGAATACACCCAGACCTACAACGACATCATGGCCCTCAAAGAGGTTAACCTCGGCTGGGTCGGCAATGGCATCGTCGACCTGGTCGGCAGAGCCGAGTCAGCTTTCACCGGCAAGGAAAAGGATTACATCAAGGAAATAGAGGAAGCCAACCGCCAGATCAGGCAGGCCAAAGCTGATGCCACAACGACGATGGCGCTTATTCAGGCCGGTGACCTCGAAGCGGCGGCCGCGACCGATCCGAGCCAGATGGCCAGCAGTCTGGCCGAAAGCGGCGGCGCGTTGGCAAAATACCAGGAAGCGCTGACCAAAGCCGGCAGTGCTCTGACTGCCGTCGGGAATACCCTCGGGTTAATTACCACAGTTCTGACAGTTGTCTGCGGCATATTGACGGTTGCAGCAGCCGCCTCTGTTGGCACTCTGGCACCCGTTGCCGCACCAGTGCTGGTCGAACTCATTCCCCTGACCGGAAAACTCGGCATTGCCTCAGCCCTGATCACCGCGGCCGGCAATTCACTGATCAGTTCGGCCCAGAAGGGTATCGTCAACGATGCCAACCTGCTGGGAAACCTTGCCAAAGATGTTGCCATAGAAGGAGCAAAAATCTATATCGCCCAGAAAGTATTTCCGATCATCGGCAATAAAATCAGCAAGGTCGTCAGCAAGCAAATCAGTTCGACTATGAGCAAGAACGCCGCCAATATTTTCAGCAAGGCCTGGAAACCCAAAGATACTGTTGCCAGCTCGTTGGCCAAAAAGCTGAATTTCAAGAATCTATACAAGAACTCGGTTCCGGCAGCTGATCCAAAGCTTTATAAAAATCTGAGCTATCTCGAACGCTATTCAAAGCATGTTAATTCCAAAATATTCGAAGGAGTGATCATCGACAGCGTGCTGCGGGTTGGCTCACTGTTGATCAAACAGCCAATTCCCACCTCGGTGCCGGGCTATGCCGCAACTTCGGTCAACAAGGCCCTGTCAACGCAGCAGAGTAAACCTTCGCAAAAAGATACTGACAAAACCTCCGAAATCAATACCCCAACCGTATTACAGCAGTATAAAAACAGAACCAACAGGAGCCCGGGCTTGAATCCATGAGCATTACCAGGAGTCGTCGCCGCAGCGGGTTCATTCTTTACCTTGTCTGCGCTCTGGCCTTCTGCCTGTTGATTCTGGCGGCAGGTCTGAGCCGTTTCAAGTCAGGCGCCGTTTTTCAGCTTGCCAGAACCATCGATCAGGAAAAAATGATCGTTTCTGCAAATGCCGGCATCAGTGAAATGCTTGCCCGCATCAAAGAACAGGTAAACGATCCGACCAGCCCGGCCGGCAAAGCTGTTCACGATTTCTGGAAAAAATCAGCCCGCGACATCTCTACCCCGGTAACTATATGGAAGAACAGCTACACCGCCAGTCAGTTGCCGATGGCCAATCAGACTGCACGCGCCCATTCAGGCGATTCAGCGACCGTAAGTGGCGAAGCCTGCCTGTTGATCAAAGAGGCTATCGGGCCGGGCCTGCCTTCATACATCGGCCAGGTCGAACTGGTCGCCAGAGCTGAGGCAACTGGCTACCAGAGCCAGGTCTGCATCAGAGAACACCGTGATCTGAAGATTGTCGACCTGTCAGATCCGGTTCTCGATAAATATGCCCTGTTCGTCAAAAGCTTTGCCGGCAATCTGAACGATACGGCAAAAAGCCTTATAGTCAACGGCATCGTCGATCCAGACAGATACAGCTACATCTATCTGGGCAACCGTGGTTATCCGGCATGTAAGGAGTTTCCGGCCGGCAGTCGCGGTGCCGGCATACCGCCGGTGTTGCTCGATCTTGATTTTATCGCCGACCGAGCTCTTCTGGGTGGTTTCTACCAGCCATCAGGCTTTGCGACCGCCGACAGGAAGTTTCAGGCCGCAAGCAGCAATCAGCTTTTCTGGGTGCAGAAACCGCCCCTCGATTTCGAAAAATTTGCCGGGCACTATTCAGTAAACACCGATTTTAACAAAGTGCCTGAACTCACCGAAATGTATCAGGGTCTCATCGATTCATGCAAACCGGCAGCCGATAATCAGAGTTCGGTGGCTTACCCCATTATCAAAGAACATCAGCGGGCCGATGGCAAACCCGAAAACTCAAAAGTCTTTCATTCCCTGCTCAAAGACTGTTTTGCTGTCTGGAAATACCACTACGGTTACTCGGACTACCTGCATGTTACTGCAAACGCAACCGACTCATTTACCGGGCAACCGCCATTTTCAGGCATTCTCTCCTATTTTGAACAGATGGGCAGTCAGAACCCGCAAAGATTGACCGGAGGCAGAATGCCGGCATTTTTCGGCGAAAATCGCAATATCTGCACCTACATCGAAGGGCCGGTCTATCTGCGCTTTTTCAAACTCGGCTTCATCGATGAATGTGCTGTTAAATTCAGCCTGTTAACCGGCAGCAGCAAAATCGACTTTCCCGCCATTCCGATGCGTTATGAATCCAACGCCCAGACGTTTTCGGGCAAAGATGCCGGGCAGATCGACAAAATGACGGGCCAGCTCATGTCACACCCGGTTGAACTGTCGATAAACAATTTCTTTTTTGGCGCTCAGGAAAACCAGGACAAAGCTTCGAATGCCATTGGTAATGGCAAATTCCAGGGCTATGAGGTGTTTCCGGTTTTTGACCCAACCCTGACCACCGCAGCGCATTTTTACCTCACCGCCGGTGAATTCCTGAAAAACCGCATCAAATTAATCGAAGGCCAGTCTGTTCTCGATCTTGACGGCATTTCGATAGTCGCGGGCATTGACGGCAAAGCTTTGAATCTCTCTACTGTCAGCCGCTTTCGCGGCAAAGGCATGATCATCATGTTTCGCGGCAACTGCCAGATCGGCAATCTGGCCCCGCTGCAGACATCTCATTCATTGCGCCTGTATCTGATGGGCGGCAGGTTTATGATAACGACCCCCGACAAGGCTGTAACCATTCGAGCATCACTGGTGGCCAGCACTTATTTCAAAGACAATGCCATTGCCGAACCGGCACAGGAAGGCAGTCTGCTGGCCGGCGGCAAGGACGTGCACATCATCGGCAATCTTGTCGTCGACAATCTTTTCGACCTGCACAACTGCAAATATCTAAAAATAACTCACAATCCCGGATTGTATTTTCCCGATTACCCGGTAAGAGTGAGCATAGGCCAGGTAAAGTCCTTTTACGAACTCGATTATCAGGGGGCGGAACAATGAAACCAAATCTGCCTCTCCTGATGATTCTTGTTGCGGCATGCTCTTTCGTTGCCGTTATCCTGATTCTCAACCGGAATGAGCCGATGCTTGCCGGCCCTGGCGACATCCGGCATCATGACAGCAGGGGGAAAGAACAGGTGCCGGCCTCAACCACCGTACAGCCGGGCACGACAGTTTCCGTCTCGAGAAGCCGCAGTCTGCCGGCAGACGATGACCAGCAACCTCAGCCAGCTGACAACACGCGCCGCGCCGCCCGCAATATTCTTGCCCGAACCATGGCGGTCATGAAGGCAAATGGCTCAGACAAAACAGAAGGTTGGGATATCGATGAAAAATAGCAATTCAGGTTTCAGTTTCATCGAAGTCATTCTGGCAACTGCTCTTGCTGCCGGCCTTTTTGCCGCGCTCATCTGGCTGACAACTACAACCAGGGCCGAAACCGGCAAGTCGGTGAATTACCTGCGCGCCCTGCAACTGGCCCAGGAAACCGTCGACTGGCTGCAGGCGACTCCTTCCGGGATGCTGACTCCTGAACGCCTGCGCCTCTTTGAAGGCTCTCTCGTTGATCCGCAGACTGAAAAGTCGACGGGCATTCTTCCGGGAACGATGACCAGGTCGGCCTCTTCGACGATAGCTTACCCTGATGATTATTGTCCGGCCTGGTTCTATCGAAAAATAACTCTTGAAAAGCCTGAAAAAGAGTACCCCGGAGCCAGATTTCTCAGGAGAGTCACCATAGAAATTTTCTGGAATGAAGGTAAGCGGCCGACCAGCACCGACTCTTTGTCAGAAAACCCCGATCGCATGCGCAAAATCTCCCTTTCAGCATTATTGCTTGATGAAAACGAGTATTACTGATGAACAGACGTAGTGCCTTTACCCTTGTCGAGACCCTGGTTGCCATTGTGCTGGCGACCTGTCTGATCATTCTGGTCATGCAGTTGAGCGGCATAGTGCGCACCAATGTAACCAGAGGCGGGGCCGACCTGAAAAATCTGCAGACAGCCAGAGCGGCTGTTAACTGCCTGAGACGCGATTTTCTGACCGCGATTCCCATGTATGTCCCCGCTGATGGTCTGGATACCAGAGAGCAGATCCGCGGCAATCCGATTGAAACTGCGAACCAGACGGTTGCACAACAGTCTCAGCCAATTATCGTTTCAGAACATGCCATTTTATTCTTCAGCAATGCCCTGAACGAGGCCGGTAACAAAACCGTCAAAAAGATAACCTGGTTTTTTGATCCCGAAAATAAAGCTCTGGTAAGAAACGCCGGAGACAGGATAACCAGGTTTCCAGGAATCGAAAAGGCGAGCTTTGCCAGATATTACCACCCGCTCAATCAAAGGGTGCCGATGATCTGGGTTAATTTTTCGGTTAAAAGCATCGAAAACGGCGAAAGCAAAGAGCTTGCCCTTGCCACAACCATTGCCAGCGCCATTATCAGCCAGGATATCAACAACCCATTCTGGAACTGGACCGGGCAATAACCATCAGTCGGACCATCCCTGAATGAAAGCGTTTTCAGAGGAGTTGCTGCAAAAAATTAGTTTCTCGATCGAATAGGCGTCTTCGTTCTTGGGAGAAGCGATGGCAAACTGAATTTTCACGCAGTATCGGTCGCCGGCAAGAGCGATCTTCTTTATAATTGGCTCACCCTCAATCCGGTTAACTTTGAAATCATGCCCGATTACCCGGTCACGAACAATTTTACCTTCGTTGACCACTACCCTTCTGATTCCTTCGCCTTTGGCATTTTCTTCATATGAGACGATTTCTTCGGATCTGTCGCCGCCCACATCCAGGATGGTTTTGATTATGCAGCCTTTTTCATCAGCTTCGACCTTCACGGCCCTCTGCAGGTCGTATTCGATCTGATTACTCAACAACACGGCCGTCTGCATATTTGAAAGGTGTGAAGCGCCTTTTACCGAGGAGCGCATCCAGCTGCTCATCAGTTTGAAAGCAATTACCAGCAGCATCGAGCCAACGCTGATGGCAATAAGAAGCTCAACCAGACTGACACCCGACTTTCTTTTCATCTGGCTGCTCCAACATGCAGTGAAGTCTGGGCAATGCTCCGTTTGACGCCGCCTGAGACCCAGTTAACGTCGACCCGTAGAACCTTGTAGGCATAGGGGCAGGTCGTCTGATCGGGATCATGCTGCGAAACGGTCAGAGTGCAGTCGAAAAGCGGATCGATCCTGCACAGTTTTTGATCAGATGGGCCCCCGGTCAGTTCGCAGATCTTCTTTTTTTCTACGGGGGCGAGAAACGGGTGATCGAAGGGCAACCCCCGGGCAAAATTCAGAATGCTGGCAGCGTAGCCGGCGGCGTTGATTTCATCGCGGGTCTGTATGGTGCCGGTTCTGGCCTGACTGAACAACGAAAAAACCGCGACGCAGGCAAGCCCGATCAGCACTATGGCTATCGAGACCTCGACCAGCGATGTTCCCTGATGTTTCATTTCAGATAAACAGGTGTCGGATTCAGTCTGAACCCAAGCAGCTCGAGATTTTCAGGGCTCGAACACGACTCGAGCGCCAGATTCTGGTTGTAAAACAACTCAGCGCCGGCTGAAGCATTCTGAATATCGTAATGCTTCATGGCCAGCGATCCCCTGATAACCGGCTTCTCCTTTCCGAAAAGTATTTTGCCATTCGCCGTCAGGCTGGCATCGACTTTTGCGGCGCCAATCATTATGTTACCATCGAGAGCGACCAGCTGCAGAGTGAATTTTGGTGTTTCTTCACGTTCATCGCCGGCTTTGCCTTCGTATTGCCCACCGTCAATCTCTTTTGCGATCAGCAGATCGCCGCGTTCGATAATTATGCCGCCATTGTCGACAAGCTTGAGCGGCTGATCAACGACCAGACGGCATGGCGATTTTGCCTTGATCAGTGCCCAGCAGCCAAGATCGAGGCTGTGTGAAGATTTGCGCAGCATGCCCTTGTCAGCGAGCAGATCGGGCAGTGAAACTGCCGCCCCGGCTTTTTCATCGATCTCGATTACCATCGCCGATCTGGCTTCAACGCCGCTGATAAGCTCGGCGAGACCTGGTACAGCGGCTTCCTGATTGTAACCACCCACGGCAAGGGGCAGGCGGGTCATCTCGCTGATGTCACTTCGGGCCTGCATAACTTTGGCCAGCCAGCCTGAAAAATTGCCGTAGGGATCGGCCATGACCCGGTTGGTTGCAATGAAAGCCAGAGATGCATTGTAACCCTGCTGTGTTCCCTGGCTGGCATATTTTTCGCGGTACTGGTCGATGTCTTTGTCGTCCAGTCCGAGAATATCGCGGGCCATGGTCGCGATGCTCGCCAGTCCGACGCTTGCGGCCATATCAGTGTCGAACGATATGTATTCAGGCCACTGGTTACGGGCTACCCATTGAAAAATCTGCGCCGGAACCAGATTCTTCGGATTGCTCTGGTAGCCGCGAGCCGAAATCACACCCCGATAAACCTTACCCAGAACCAGAGTCGGGCTTTGATGCTTGTCGATGCCATAGAGTCTGAAAACTGAGTTGCTCGTCAGCCACATCTCGTCCGGGGTTCCTTCGATCATTTTAAACCAGTGCGGTGGATTCACGCCGGCGGCCACTTCATCGGCTATGCCTTTGTCCCATTGGACGGTAGCGACCAGCCCATTGATGCCCTGCGAAGAATATGGAAAATAGGCGGTTTCGTAAAAGCCCACAAACTGGCCGATGTTCGTATCCCAGGTTTCATAAAGATGGAAGAATTCGCCCACTGAATTCGTTCCCTGGGCCAGGTTGAGAATTGTCGGCTGGTTGCCGCCGAAATAGACCCAGCCGACCCGTCTGGCGAGAAATTTTTCGATTCGCATCAGATCGTTGCCGGCCAGGCGGTCGCCGTTGCTCAGAACCAGAGGGTTTGGCGAACCAGGCAGCAGGTCGCCGTCAGGTTTGGTTTTCACCAGATTGAAACGCCATTTGTTTTTTTCGGCTTCAGCATCGTCGATGAACAGGTTGAATCTCGACAACAGCGGTAACCACGCCGAGGTAACCTTGATGGGACAGGCAAAGAGAAACTCGTCATCTATCTTTCGGAAGGTAGTGTTTATTTTCAGTCTGATGAATCCCTGTTTTTCACGGGCATCTTTCGCGGTGGCCACCGGCGAAAAGTCGTTTTTATCGACATGGTAATGAATACTGTATTTGAACGAACCCTGTTCTTTCAATGGGTCGACCAGGGCTTTGGCAATGCCCGAAAAATCTGGCTTGCCCTCGAGCAGGTCGAGTGAGGTTTCTTTGAGATAGGGGCGGCTGGCGGCCAGAGCTTTTTTCAGCTTACCTCCGTCCGATGGTGTATCAGAAAGCAGATCGAGCTGAATTTTGTGAAATGCCGCTACCGAAAGCCCCTGAGCAGTCATTTCCGTGAGGCGGATTTCACTCATTCGGTTTGCCTGGCTGCGAATGGAAAAAGAAAAGCGGTTAAAAAACATACCAACGAAGAAAACGATGATAAAAATGATCAACACTGTTATCAATACGGTGCCGCTGTTGTTTTTCATTACTCAGAATCTTCCGCTTTCATAACCCCGGGTTCATTCTTTGACTATTTCTACCCGCCGATTGGCCCTGCGGCCGGCCGAGGTGTTATTATCGCCAATCGGTCTCGATTCGCCGTATCCTACTGCTCTAATGCGGGCAGCGCTGATTCCTGATTCGACAATCCATTCTTTGACGTTATTGGCACGCTGTCTTGATAGATTGAGGTTGTAGGCGCTGCCATGGTAATTGTCCGTGTGACCCTCGACAAGAATTTTCATTCCAGCGTTGGCACGCATCATCTTAACAATCTGGTTGAGCATTGCATAGGCACTGTTGGGCAGATCGGGAGATTCGGGGGCAAATTCAATGTCGAGGCTGACACGGCCGGTTTTGGCCAACTGGGCCAGCATGGGAGGCACATAGTCGGGCTCCGGGCCCACCGGGGTATTGAACAGTGGCTTCGGCAGATAGTCAATTTTGATATTGCTGCGGTCGGCCTTTTTCAGTTCAATAGTTTCAAGAATCGGAAAAAGCGATGGCTGGTTGATATTGCCCATACCCTTCGGCCTGTCTGCAAAAGGGTTGTTGCCGGCCTGAACATATTCCTTGTAAGATTTTATCGTTCCCTGCAGAGCAACCTGATTCTTACCGGCAAGTCTGATTATGCGGCATTTCTTCTGTTGAAGCTCATAAATAGCATAATGATCGGGAGCCGCAAACATGTCGCCAAGCAGAATGACATTCGCAGATTCAGGCACTTCATCGGCACCAGCAACATAGGTTCCGGCAAGACTGGCGTTATTGGCGGTCTGCCTGTCATCATAACTGCCGATGATATACGGAACCGGTTCAGCGACTGCTGCTGCCGCAACCACAACAAAGAGCCACGCAAACAAAACCTGCCTGAAAATTTTCATTACCACACCTCTTTGCAACATACTTTGCAATAGTATTATTATACGTCTATTTAGAATAGTTTGCAGATACTGCGGCCCCGGTTACAATTTTTTTGGGTTTGCGCTTAAAATATTTTGTAACCGGATGGCCTGGTAGAACAAATTACTTTCAGCATGGATTGCTCAACGTGAAGGAGAAGACGATGAATAGAGTATTTCTGCTTGTTTTGCTGTTCGCTCTTGGTTCAGTTTCACTCATGGCCGCCGGTCTGGCGGCTGACAACGACATTGTCATTCAATATTCCGCCAGGAATTGTGACCCAGCCCATGCGGATACCCTGATCATGAATCTTGTTGATGGAAAAATGATCGTTCAGGATCTTGCCACCGGCAAACTGGTATTTGCCAGCGAAGGCAACCCGGAAATACTGCCCTTTCCCGAAGAACTGCTGTCATTACATTTTTCAGATTCAGGCAAAGTATATGCTTTGACCCTGAAGGGTGTGGCAGAACTGGCCGGCCTGAGCGAAACGCTTGCCCTGTTGCGGCAGAACAAACTGGGCACCGCCGCCACCACTTCCCTTAAAGATGCCAATATTGCGATGCGTCGCCCCGACTACCGTCTATTTGTCGATAAGAATGGCAATTTCGGTATCTGGAACATCGGCGAAGCTTTGTTTATGGTCTTTGCCAAAGATGGTGCTTCTGTCGCCTCTTTGCCCTGCCAGAACAATCCGATCATGACCGGCAACGACTCCTTCGTTTCAGCCTTTTTCGATCCCAGTCGCGGCAGCAGACTCATCGAAATAGGTTTCAAGCCACCTGTTGAAAACGGTATGCAGAAAGAAACTAACGGCATGTTCGTTGAACTGCAGAACAAAAACGTTTTTAAGATTCTTTCTTTCGATTCCGCCAATGGAACTGCCAGAGGCATTCTAATGCCGGCTGAATCCGAAAATGCAGATTTAACAGGTGTTGAGGTCAGTGAAACAGATGCTGAAGCAGCTGCCAAAGCCGGTCTTTCCCAGACATCGATTGAATCTGAAGCGGCTGCTCCCAGCAGTGAAAACCTCCAGGAATTCATCGATCCGGCTAACCCCGGAAATATTCAGACTTTTTATTGCAGCGTCGACAAGTCAGGGGCAGTAAAAAAGCTTGCCAGCATGTCCGGAAACTTCTCTGCAGACCGGGTTGTCGAACACAACAAAGTGCTCTACCACCTTATCCCTGAATACCAGTCTGCGAACGACGAGATCACGCTTGTCAGGCTGCTTGTAAAAAAATCAGAAATTTCCGAATAATTTTTTGTAGCCAAAGGCAATTTGAAGCAAATGAATAAATGAAAGCCATCATTGAGGTGAAATCATGAAAAGATTATCAACAGCATTTTCCTGGCAGTTGTTATGTCTGTTATTGTGTGTCGGCATCGCTCACGCCGATTCAAGTCCTTCAGATCTTCTGCAGAACTATAATCTGAAGGTCGCCGCAGCAGCTCAGGCAAAGAGCCTGACGCATCTGTACCGCACCACCGCCCTGGAGTCAGGCGTAGCCGACAAGGTAAAACAGATTCAGGAGGCGCTGCAGAGCAGCGGGTTTTATCAGAACTGCAAGATTGACGGCTGGTTCGGCCCCTATACAGAACTGGCAGTCATGGAATACCAGCGTAGAAACAACCTCGCCGTCACTGGCGTTGTCGACGATAACCTCTTTAAGAAGTTGACAACCGCGTCGTCAGCCGACAAGACCATCAGTTCGACTTATGCGAATACGAGTTTCGCCAAATACCTGAAGCCTACCAAAAGCTGCCCTTCGACAAATTCAAAACTTGTCGCTGCCGCCAAAAGTCTCATTGGCGCTACACCTCAGAAGACAATGGAAAACATTTTCCGCTATGTCCGGGATCGAACCACCTATAAAGGCTATTATAACACCAGCAAAGGCGCTCTCGGGACTTTCAATTCAAGAGTCGCCAACTGCTGCGACCAGGCCCACCTGGTGGTTGCCCTGCTGCGTGCTGCCGGTATTCCGGGAAGATATGGCCATGCTACCTGCCGTTTCAAAAGCGGTCTGCAGACCGGCCATGTGTTTGCCTATGCTTATGTAGGTGGCAAGTGGCATCTTCTCGACACAGTCAGCAAATACAACCAGATCGACAACCCGACCTGGTCTCTCAAATCCAGCATTAAAATCTATCCAGAACTGCCCTTCTAAAACCTATAGCATGCTGACAGACAACCATGCAGGCTTTTGTCTGCATGGTTGTCTGTCATAAGGGCAAACGCAAGCTTGGTTATATCGATGCCTCAGACATCTGGTCCTTCGTCAACATTGAATAGATGTTTAAAAACTGTCATTGCAAGAAGCGTAGCGATTTAGCCATGGACGGCTTTATGCCGCGATAGCCAGGATGGCGGTAGCGGTCGAAGCAATCTTTCTGCCATAAGGATTGCCGCGTCGGGCGGTCGCCCTCCTCGCAATGACAGCAAATTACAACGCTCAATCTCGACAGGGGACTGGTGCAATTGTCGTTCGCCGTGTATAAGGCTGGAAACTGAAAAAAATCTTTTACCGGGGCTTTGATGGCATTATAATGAATCGATGCTGATGACAGGATTCGACTGATTATGTCCAACTACTTTATTCAGGCCGTATTGTTTGCTTTTATCTGCATACAGAGCTGGGCTGGGGCAGCAGAGCCTGCTGTGACCGGTTCTTCATTCGCATTGAATGCCAGTGAAAGTCTGGTAATAAGGCTTCCGGAGGTTACGGCCAACCTGCTGGCCCCATCTGCCGGTGCAGTTGCTTCAGAAGGCATCAGTTTCAAGCAGGCTGCCTGCTTTGTCAAAATCAAGAACCCGCCGGGCGGTTTTGTCGTAAAAACTCCGCTGGCCGCCATAACCGGCACCGACTGCAGCTTTTTTCTGCAGAGCAACGAAAACGCCCTCAAACTTACCGCCACCAGGAACGGCAGCAAAATTCTCACCCGCAAGGGCCAGAAACTGTCGGTCAGCAATGGCGAAACTCTGGTTCTTGTCAAAGACCGGTCAGAAATCAGAAAAAGCACCCTGAAAGACCTCGTATTCTGGCAAAGAAATCCTTCTGACGCGTTCGACCATCTCAAACCCGCAGAACAAGCACCTAAAAAATTTGGCGAGCTCTATATTTACAGCCTGGCGATTCTTGAAAAGGGCGCGGGAACCGTTCTTTTGCCAGACCCGGGCAAACAGCCTCAGAAAGCTGTAAAGGGCGAGATTCTCGCTCCAGCAGGTTCAAGAATAATTACTTCGGCAGATGAAACCGCAAGACTCAGACTCGGCGAAAAAACTCTGATCAGAATCAGCCCCAACAGCGAAGTTCTGCTGAAGCCGGCTCATATTGAAATAGTCAGAGGCGATTGCCTGATAAGACACGGCAGCGCCCTGCTGCCTCTGAAGCTGGTCGGTCCGTCTCCGGTGCTGGTTCTGCGCGACAGCTCAGTCGAAATGGCAAGAAGCGGCGACAGCCTGCTGGTGACCATTCACAAAGGCAGTCTCAAACTGCCCGAATCAGACCGACTGATAACGGCAGGCAACAGTTTCAGCCTTTCCGAAAAAGGCTTCGAAACCCTTGTGTTTGGAAAAAGCTCCAGAATCGACCTGCCCGGCAATGAATCTTATCTGAACTTCGATATTTTCGATACGGTTAGCGATGATGACCCGTTGGCAGCGACTGACGCAGAAGGCCCTGACACCACGGGAGCATCGCAAAATACTGCGCCGGCGAATTTGCTGCAGCAGTATGAACTGCAACCGCAGAATGGCGGTAAATGATGGCGATCAAATCTGAGAAAAATACGCTGAACTGTCTGAAGAGTCTGCTTCAGGTGCTGTTGCTTTTGCTGCTGCTGGTGGCCGGTAGTCGGGCAGAAGCGGCTGATCGGGCAAATGCATATCTGCAGGCCAAAGAGGCCTTTTATCAGAAGGATTTTGCAGCCGGCGTCAAAAGATACTACCGCTTCATTACTTTTTCCGAAATTGTTCTGTCGCAACAGATCCGCGCCACTGATCTCGAACAGGCCAGAGATTTTTTTGAACATGAAGCGCAGAACCCGGCAAATGCTGAAAAGGCTCTTCTTTTTCTGGCCTTGATCGACCGCATTACCGACAACTGGGAAAAGGCCCACGAGCGGGCCGACTTTCTCAGGCAGAAACACCCGCGATCACTTCTGCTCAACTATATTAAAGGCGAAATGCACCTGGCGCAGAACCAGATCAAAGAAGCTAAGCAGCACCTCGACTGGATTCTCTCGGCAGCTGACGGCAGCCCGTTTGCCGAAATTACCCGAAAGCTGCTGGAATTCTATCTGAACAGCGGTGCTGCCAACCCGGAGAAGAGAA
>CAZPCO010000040.1:0-14753 GCA_964585025.1 uncultured bacterium
CTGATAAATGCCGAGTGCGGAGGCGTTTTCATCGATACTGCCATAAACCTTGGATGGATCAGTCTTGGCGGCTTCGTCAAATGAACCGCTCTTGAGAAGATCCATGGTTTTCTGGGCATCCTGCTGAATCTTTTTGATATCTGCGTTGGCTTTTTCAATCTTTGGAACGTAGCGCTCGAGTTCCTGTTTTTCTTTCAGCGCTGCTTCTTCTTCAGCAGTCCGGTCTTTGCCGCCGAGCCAGGTTGGGCGGTTTTCCCAGGCATTCTTGATGTCATTGATACGATTTAACGTCCATTCTGATACTTTGCCGAGCTCGATCGGCTTGATCGCCATGATTTCGTCGTAGGTCTTCTGAAAATCCGATACTGCCTGATCGATCTGGGCTTTCTGGTTTTTGGCTTCCTGGGCAGCAACAATTACCGGCGTGAAAAGCTGCAGAATAAAAGCGAACATCACAACCAGGGCTGTCAGCTTGCGCGTGAATCTGTTCATATTGACCTCCGAAATTTCAATCTTCTACACTCATTATACCTGAATAAACAACAAAAGTTTTTGAAATGTACCCACCGCTGTAAAAATTCAGGTTCTGATGAATTTTTATCTGCCTTGTGGTAGTGTGGGTGACCATGTATCCAATATTATTCGAATACGGTGCCATCAGAATCGGTTCTTACGGCGTTACTCTCGCAATCGCTTTTCTCAGCGCCTTTCTGTTGATCAACGATCAGTTCAGGCGTAACAAATGTGATGTGGAACTTGCCTGGGATTTGCATTTTTTTGCGATATTCGGCGGCATGATCGGTTCACGCCTGCTTTTCATTTTTGAGAACTTTCGTGCCTTTCTTGCCGACCCGATGTCCATGATCTTTTCTACGACTGGTTTTTCAGTTCTTGGCGGCTATATACTGGCTCTCGGGCTTTGCATCTGGCGTGTACGCGTTTCTGGCGAACCATTTTTCCGCATTGCCGATATTTATGTGCCTGGAATGGCCCTTGGCTATGCTGTCGGGCGGCTCGGATGTATAGTTGCCGGTGACGGTTGTTATGGGCTGCCATGTGATCTGCCCTGGGCAATGAGTTTTCCCAAAGGATTGATATCGACTCTCAGTGCAGAAAATCCGTCGCTGGCTGCGACCTATGGCCGCCTCTTTCCTGGGCAGCCCGTACCTGTCGATATTCATGTGCATCCGACGCCGCTTTATGAATCACTCTCAACCTCTTTGCTGCTTGTCATTCTACTGCTGGTCGGCTGGCGTATCGGCAGCGGGCGCCGTTTTGCCTTTTTTCTTGTCTGGTTCGGGGTGTCACGGTTTCTGGTCGAATTCATCAGGCTGAATCCGTTTGATTACTTTGGACTTTCTTCAAGCCAGTTTCTTTCGATTTTTTTCGTTCTTGCCGGGATGATTATAGCCTACACCTCGCGTTTTAGAACCATTGAACCGCCAAAAGCGTCTCAGATGCCCGAAACTTCTCCACAAGATTGAAAACCTGCTTCATATAAGTTATTCTGACAGTGAAATAATTAGCGAAAGGTTCACAGATTATGGCTCTGATTCTGGTCAGAGAAATCGTGCAGGACCAGGGATTGCTGGTCGTTGCCGGCAAGGAAGGTCTGGATCGTAAGGTAATCTCGTCTGAGGTGCATCGTCCTGGCCTCGAACTGGCCGGTTTTTTCGAGCACTTCGGTTACGAGCGAATAATCGTTCTCGGGCGTACCGAACTTGCTTATCTGGGTGAGCAGAGCGCGGAGATTCGCAAGGTTCGCCTTCGCCAGCTGCTTTTTTTCAATATTCCCTGCATCATAATCACTGATGACCTGCTGGTGCTCGATGAACTTCTCGAGTTGTGCAACCAGAAAAAAATACCACTGCTGCGCACTTCTGCGCGCACCGGTGAATTCATTTATCAGCTTTCGCGTTATCTGCATAACCGTTTTGCACCGCGTAAGAGCGTGCATGGTGTTTTTGTCGAAGTATATGGCGTTGGAATTCTGATCATGGGCCCTTCGGGTATTGGCAAGAGCGAATGCGCGCTTGAACTTATCAAGCGTGGCCACAGACTGGTGGCTGATGATGCCGTTCAGTTGATGAAGATCAGCGATACCAAAGTTGTCGGTTCGCCAGACGAAATGATCAGACACCACATGGAAATACGTGGCCTTGGCATCATCGACATCAGGTCTTTGTTCGGCATTGCGGCAACCGCAGATGAAAAGCCTGTCGATATGGTGATCAATCTCGAAAAATGGGATGACCACAAAGAATACGATCGTCTCGGAATTTTTCAGCGCACCACCAGGTTTCTCAAGGTTGAAGTGCCGTCGACAACCATTCCGGTGCGCGAAGGGCGCAATCTTGCAGTAGTTATCGAGACAGCCGCGATGAATTTTTATCTGCGGCGAATGGGCATTTTAAGTGCCGAAAAGTTTTCCAAACAGTTGCGTGCCAAAATGAGCGGTGAGTTCTGATGCTGCTATCGCTGCGGCGGAAAATTAGCCACGAGGTCAGGGCCAGGCGCTGGGTGGCTTTTCTACTGCTTGGTCTGCTGATGATGTGCTTTGGCTTTGTTTTTGCCTCTTTATCGACGATTGTTCTGGCACCGGCCAGTATCGAGACTGTTCGTAGTTTTCACCCGCTCGCTCTCGCGTTTTCTGCGCTTTCCGCTTTTCTGATCAGTTCGTTCTGGTTGTATCGGGGGTTTAGAACTGCTTTCAGATTGTTGGACAGCCGTGACCACGGGCTTTCAACCAGGCTGCGGGAATTCGTTTTTCAGAAAAGTCAGCCATCTGAGAAGCTTATGTCGCTTGTTGCCCTTGGCGGTGGCACCGGCCTCAGTTCGCTTCTAAAGGGTCTCAAGGAACTGCCGCTCGATCTGACAGCGATAGTTACAGTCACTGATGATGGTGGTTCATCAGGGCGTCTGCGCAAGGAACTGCAGATTCTTCCTCCTGGCGATATTCGCAACTGCCTGGTTGCTCTTTCAAGGTCTGAGAGCCTGCTTTCTCGTCTCTTTCAGTATCGGTTCGGAGAAGGCGGCGAAATCGAAGGTCATAGCTTTGGCAATCTGTTTATCGCTGCGATGACTGGAGTTATTGGAGATTTCAGCAGCGCGGTGCGCGAAGCTTCGAATATTCTGGCCATCAAGGGGCATGTGGTGCCGGTTACCAATGAAAACGTTCAGCTGGTTGCCAGATTCGAAGATGGCAGTGAAATTACCGGTGAAACAGCTATCAGTGAAGCACGCCGTCGCATTGTCGGCATGAGTCTGAGCCCATCTTCGCCGGTCGCCAATCAGGAAGCACTGAGCGCCATCGATGACGCCAACATGATTGTTCTCGGGCCTGGAAGTCTGTTTACCAGTGTAATTCCAAATCTGCTGGTTCCAGGAGTTGCCGAGCATATCAACAGCAGCAGTGCCAGAATAGTCTACATCTGCAATGTCATGACACAGCCAGGCGAAACCGATTCGTTCAACGCCGCTGATCATGTGCGGGCCATTCTTGAAAAAACCGCTCTGCAGCGAATCGATATTGTCGTGGTCAACTCGCGCCGTGCCGCCAGACCGTTGATGGCCAGATATGAAAACCGTAATCAGTTCTGGGTTCCCCCGACCGTCAAAAAGATCGAAGATATGGGTATCCGGGTCGTCGCTGCTGATATGCTTCTTGAAGCCGATATGCTGCGCCATAACCCGAACCTTCTTGGTACTCTGCTGTTCAGTCTTATCAGCGAAAATGCCGTTCAGAACAACGATCTAGTTCATGAAAACAACGAAGAAGACGAAGAAAGCTTTTTTGACGACTGATGATTGAGTATACCCTGGGTATAAAAAGTGAGTTGCTGCAGGCCGTTGTCGCCAATGAATTGCCATGCTGCCGCCAATCATTTCTTGTCGGGCTTCTGCAGGGTGCTCGTCAAAGACCGCATGTGAAAATTCGCTTGCGACTCAAAAACCGAATGTGTCGTTGTCTGCAGAATCTTTTGCCAGGCCAGGTAATTGAAACGGCCGGAGCCAGGATTACCCTTCCTGGTCTTGATCTGGCTCGTCTTAGACAAAAGTTTGTCGACCGTATCCGCATCGTTTTTGACTCAAAGTCGGCAAGACATTGCCTGATCGCTTTTATTCAGGGCCTCTTTGTCGCCCATGGCTACGTGCAGAAGCCAGACCGTGGCTATCATCTTGAATTCAGATTACAGGGAAAATGGCTGATCGCTGCATTCAGAAAAATCGCGGTATTGCTGAAGCAAAAATTCGGCCGCTATGAACATGAGATGCAGCAAAGTTATTACATGAAGAGCGGCCGTCGTATCACCCGTCTGCTCAACCTGCTCGGTCTTTTTGACCGCGGCCTGGAATTTGCCGATCTGCGGGCTACGAGAAGCCTTCTTTCTATGGTTAATCGCCAGGTAAATTCAGAAACCGCCAACATTAACCGACTGATAAGTGCTGCTGAATCTTCGATAAACCATATTCGCGAACTGCTTACCTATGAAGACCAGGAAATCTGGACGGAGAGTCTGCACCAGCTGGCGCAGATGCGACTTAAATATCCGCACGACAGCATCGAAGCTCTGGGGAAAAGATTTGAACCGCCATTGTCGAAGTCTGCAGTAAATCACCGTCTGCGGCGTATCAAGGCTCTGCATGCCAGAGTGTTCGGCCTGGGTGAGCCTGAAAATCATCCGGCGTGAATTTTTTTTGAAAACAGTAACAGGCCGAGATAATTAAGCAGCAGCACCAGACAGAGCAGGGCAAAGCAGGTTCGCATGCCGAACGCCGGCAGCAGCCATAAGCCGCTTGAAGCCCCGATAATCATTGCGCCGGCGCTGTCCGAACAGAGCAACAACCCGGCACTGAGAGGAGCAGTTCTGCCGCTGCCACGCAAAATGCTGTCTGAAACGGGGAATTCAATGCCGTCGAGGTAAGCGATGAGAAAAATCATCATGCCAATTATCGGGGCTGAATGCAGCGGGTAACAATCGACAAATATCATGCACAGGCCAGTAAAAATTATCTGAAGAAGTTTTACCTGCTTGAGCTTTTTGATTGCCGCCGCACGCTGCTGAATATGTCCGGAGGTTCTGGAACCGGTTGCCAGCCCAAGCATATATAGACCGAAAAAGAGAGCTGTCATCTGATATGCCGCACCGAACCGGTTCTGATAGAGAAGAATCAGAATGATTTCGCACAGCAGCCCTGAAGCGCCGCTGATGGTGACGCCGGCAGTGATTATACTTATGGCCGCTGCCGCACTGCTGAAAAAATACGGCAGCAGGATGACCAGCAGACCTGCTGCCGAGACTGCCACAAAAAGATGCCAGCTCGAAGTTGCCTGCAGATGCTTCAAAAGCTCGTTCATTGCCGTTCCGCTATAAATGTTCCAGAGTTCCAGTTGCTGCATGAAGGTGCAAGGGTGGGCATCGGTATTAAGATTATGAGAGTAATTGCGGCCAAGCCACTGATTCAGTTCTTTTATGCGAAATGGCATGAGAATGTTGTGAAAGCTCAGAGGCTGAAAACAGGCAGTTGGTATATGCCGCGCCGCAAATCTTGCGGCCAGGGCCGCCGGGTCTGAAGATACCGGCACCTGTGAAGCGAAGAAGGTGATCGTTGAACCAGGAAATGCTGTGCAGCAGGCAAACTCTGATTTCAGGGCCTGCCAGGTTGAGAGGATGATTTTCTCTTTGATACTGCCCAGATAGTTTTCACTGCCTTCGACCTGCAGACTGATTACCCCGCCTGGGTTCAGGCATTTGCGCATTGCAGCGAAAGCTTCGACAGTGAAAAGACGATTGCCAACCAGAGTTACCGGCGAAATCGGGCAGATCATGATGCCGTCATACTTGCCGTTTCCTGAAAACAGGCTTGCTGGGTTGTTCAGAAAGCGACGCGGGTCGTCTACAACTGCGGTAATACGATCGCCAGCCTTGTAACCCAGCATTTCGATATAGGCCGCATCGCTTTCGACGATGGTTATCTCTGCCTGCTCATATTTCAGAAGCTCATCGATGAATTCGCTGGTGGGGGCTCCGATCAGTAGAATCTTTTCGACCTTGGCGAGAGAGGTTGCGAAAACATGCGCCCGCGCTTCAGCAGTTTCACCCTCGGGCCAGGAACATGCCAGCAGGCCGTTCGAGAAAAGGCTTTTCTGCTCATAGTATCCTGCCAGTTGCAGCTTCTGATAGGGAGTTTCGACTGATTTTTCAAGATTGAGAAGATTGTGCTGCCTTTTCCACCACGTATTTTCAAGCCTGTGTGAAATCATCGGGCCGAAATGCCATACGGCTGGCGCTATCAGCAGGGTCAGCATTGCCGGAATTTTCTTTCTGGAACTGATAAGGGTCAGAGCAGCAAGAGGCAGCAGCGGCAGTATCATCAGGCAAAGAATTGCATCGGCCTTTCCACCCAGCACCAGCGAGAAAAATACCCCGCCTGCAAAGCCTCCGATTGCTTCGAGACTGTAAAAGTAGCCAAGACTTTTGTGAGAAAGGCGGATCAGGCAGGGAACAAGCATTCCGATCAGCAATGATATCGGGGTAACGATGACCAGCATAAAGGCGGCTACAGGTGCGAAGGGCAGCAGCCCTCCGTCTGGCGCAGGAAGCACCTGTGAGCCGACGAACAGCATTCCGACTGCTAAAAGTGGCAATGCGAAGAGAACAGTGAGAAGAGACCTGGGGCTGACTGTAACTTTGCCGCCGGCAAAACTGCCGATGGCTATTCCCAGGAGCCAGATGCTCAGAAACATGCCGAGATGTATTTCGGTGCCATAAAACTGCCCCATGAAAAATCTAAAAAGAGCGACCTGGGCGATGTTGGCTATAAAGCCTGCGCATGCGGCAAGCAAAGATAGTCTATGAATATGATGCAGCATCAGTCTGTCAGATGGCGACCGGTGCGGGTTATCTTGCGCACCTGTTGCAGCTCTTTTGACGCGGGCTGCTCCTGAAAGTCGATTATGTCGCCATGGCATTGGATTTCGATGGCTTCTTCATTGTAACGACGCAGCCCTTGAATTGCCTTGATCTCGACTGATCTGATCGAGTAATTCATGGTATAAGGATATCCTTCGTCATTGATGCTCCAGCTTTGTTCGGTTTCGATGCCGGCTGCTTTTTCGGTTTTCAACATCGGCTGCAGAATCTGCCCATCGACAAGATCGTTGGAGCAGTCTCGGAAAAAGTAACTCAGGAATTTTCCGGGGTGATAGGCTTCGTTTTTGCTGTTATCTGGCGAAATATACTTTTCAGGCAGGGTTGCCGGCGCCAGCCCCGGCGAAAGATAGCGGTAATTCGGGTTATAATGGCTGGCAATGCGCAACATGGCTTCTGGCTCGCTGCCGGCCATTTTCAGTGGAATGTAAAAGAATCTGATTCTGCCGCTGGCATCTGCTTCGATCGGAATAATGCGTTTATAGACGCCTGAGCAGGAAGGGATTTCCTGAAATGCTGGTTTATTGTCATCTGTTCGGTAGGGAAATTCGGAAAAGTCCAGGTAGGGGTTCTTTCCCTGCTTGAATTCTACCGCGTCATATAACTCAGTCGGAAAGAGTCTGGCTTTCAACAGGAAATGCTGCATGGCGGCCCTGGCGGCAAAAAAAGCCTGCTGATCGCGCAGATTCAATTTGTTTCTACCGGCAACGCTGCGATGTTGAAATGACATCGATGCAAACAGCACCAACAGACAGAGAGAGAAGATCAGCACAATTATGATGGCCATGCCCCGGCGATTCAGGTTATACATCTATGTCCGCCTTGATGGTCATGAGATGAATGCGCCGCATGCCGGCACCGGTTTTTTCAGGAGTTTTCAGATTTGGTTTGTCGATGTTCCATTGAACTTCGATGATCAGCCTTTTCAGCCCGCAATACATGAAGTCTTCATTGGCTGTGTAATTGACCTGCGTTTTTGCCTGTCGCTGATTCAGACGTGTTGCAGTCGGATCAGAAAATCTGAAAGCGTCAGACTGGTATTTTTCGTATCCTTCGTCGAGATAAAAATTCTCGTGGTTTTCGGAAACCTTGCCAGGTAATTCTGTTTCGAAACGATATTCGCCAGTCTTGGGAAGCATGCCGACCGGGTTTGGCAGGTAGACGCGCTGATGCCAGGCCTGACTCAGCAATTTGGCGGGATTTTTCAGGTAGGCAAAGGTTGGCTCGCCATTCGCTGCCGGAGAGAAATCTTTGGGGGCTTTGACAGGATAATCTGAACCGATTTTTTTTATCTGAGGCTTCGCATCTTTTGCTGCGGCAGGAGACGAGATATCTTCAACCCGGAGAGTGATGCGGTAGTATTGCCCACGCGGGTCGTTGACAACACATTGGCATGGAAAGCCGGCCGATTCCTTTTCGCTGCCTGGAAAGACCGTATTGACGAACTTGACTGCCCAGGCATCGTCAAAACGCTCATAGCCGCCGACTCCAGCGAGATCGTCGACCTTGATGTAGCCCGGAACTCCGGCGCGCAAAGCCTGGAAGGGAACATTATCGAGCATGGCGTTGAGAATTTCTGATGCTCTGCTTACCGCGAACGTTCTGGAAACGTTAAAATCGGTATCGGAAGCTCCTTTGCTCATGAAGAAAAAAATCGGTACCATGGTCGCCACAAGTATTGCCATGGCCAGAATTATTTCAAGCAGCGTAAAGGCGGCTGATGATTGCATTATTGGTTTTGCGGGCATATATTGTAGTAAAATATCAGAAAACCGGCATCGAAGGCAACATTTGTGTGACCTGCCGGCTTGTTTGAGCGTAGTAATTCATGACTTCAGATCCGTAAGATCCTACAGACAAACGAATGTTTGACATTTAATACGCGGCAGCAGGTAAAAAAGTAATGACAAAAAGCATGCTATGTTCATTGAACAGAAGAAGGTTTCTGCTGACAGCTGCAGCGGCGACCGGAGCCGCCTGGTGGCGCCCCGGTTTCAGATTGCTGGCCGATAACAGCGAAGCCAGGTTTCCGGCGGAATACGTTAATCGCTTGCCCGATGGAAAGCTGCAATGCAGCCTGTGCCCGAATGCCTGCGTTCCGGCTGAAGGTGAAAACGGCATGTGCCGTGCTCGCGGGCTTCGTGACGGACAATATGTCAGTCTGGTGTACGGTCTTCCCTGCGTCATTGCTATCGATCCGGTCGAGAAAATGCCGCTTTTTCATTATCATGTGCAGAGTCCGGCCATGTCTATTTCAACTGCCGGATGCAATCTAACCTGTCAATACTGTCAGAACTGGCAATTCTCTCAGAAATCACCAGCTGAAACCACGAATTTTGCCTTCAAACCAGAAGAAGTGGTTGTCAGAGCCCTTGATTTTCAGGCTCGCAGCATCGGTTTTTTTTATACCGAACCCATAATTTATATAGAATTCATGAAGGATATTGCCAGACTGGCCCGCAAAAATAACCTCAAAACAATTATGGTGACTGGTGGGTATATACAACCTGCACCGCTGCAGGAGCTCTTTGAATTGATCGACATGTTCGTCGTTGGTTACAAGGGGTTCACTGCAGATTTTTATAAAGAAGTCATTGGGGGTGGCATCGAGCATGTCCAGAATACTCTCAAGATGATAAAGAGTTCCGGCAGGCATCTTGAGGTTGTGTCACTGCTGATTCCAGGCAAAAATGACAGCGAAGAGCATCTTAAAGCTGGAATCGACTGGTTTGCTGCCAACCTTGGTCTCGATATTCCCTGGCATTTTTCAAGGTTTGCGCCTGAATTCAAATTGAAGAATCTGCCGCCGACCCCGAACACCGTTCTCGAAAATGCCAGAAAAATGGCGATGCAGGCCGGTATCAGATTTGTTTATACCGGAAATAACCCGGGCCAAGAGGGTAACCACACCTATTGTCCTGGTTGCAGCAAGAAAGTCGTCGAACGACTTGGTTTCAAAGTTATGCGCAGTCTTCTTTCGCGCGGTAAATGCCCGGACTGTGGTTATCAGATGCCAGGTGTCTGGCTTGACGATCTGCCAAACGGCAATATCTGAACCAGGGAGTTGATCATGAAAAGAATTATGCAGCTGATGATAGTTATAGTCATTGCTTTTGCGCCGTCTTTGCAAGCTTCTGACTACATAGATGCCATGGGTGATCTCGTCGAGGAGATATCGCTGTTGAACGTTCTTCGTGGCATCTATCTGAACGAAGAGCAGGCTAAGCGTATTGCTGAACTGGCAGCTGAAGCCGAAAAAATCAGAGCGGCCGCGCGTGCGGAAGTCGAGGCTCTTGCTGCTTTGCCGCATTTTGAGCAATTGCGTGATGAACTCTATACCGCACTGGCAGAAAACCCTCCGGAAGTGCGAAAGCAGGTTGTTATTCTCGATAACCGCGCTCACGAGATTACTGGTCGGGTTCTTGACCAGATAGCTTCCATGGAGGCTGATATCAAAACTCTACTGACGCATGGTCAGCAGAATATTTTCTGGGAATTCGTTCCCTGCATCGTTCCGGAAGTCGATTTTGAAAACCCGGCCAGAACCGGGCAGGCTGCGGCCAGCAGTCGCCTGATGCCGGCATGCGAATTGATCCGAACTACCAGTGAAGAAATGTGGAAAAAGCACGGTCAGGCTTATCTTGATCATATCCTGAAGGTTATCGAACAGGATGCCGGCAAAATGACCGATGACACGCGCGAAGATCTGCGCCGGCGACTGGTGAAACATGCGTGGAAGATTCGCAGGATGAAAGAAGCCGATTACATGATCAATCGCAACAAGCTTGCTGAAGAACTACTGTTGATCAACAGAGAGCACACTCTGCGCAGCGGCTTTCGCACGACCGGCAAAATCGCCCGTTTTTTCCTGTCGCCGGCAGCAGCCAGGGTTATGCCTAGATGGATCGAAACTCATTTTGCTGCCGGTAAGCCTACTGCTGCATCTGAAGTTACCCAATCTGTTGCCAGCAGCCCGGCTGCTGCTCCGCTGCCTGAAGAAAAAGCGATTGAAAAAGGTCCGGCAGCTTCATCGCCGGTTGATTTGAACCAGAGCCAGGCCCCAGGTTCTTCAGACCCTGACCGAAAATTCTGGGAGGAACAGGTACCAGAATCGCTGGCTCGACTGAGCGAGACTCCATATTACGATCACATCTTGCATGCTTACGGCAAATCATATAGCCGGCGTCTCTTTGATGAAGAAAACAGGTATATCGACACTTTCAGCCTGCTCAAAGAGTCGGGGGTGATTCTGACCCGCGAACGTGATCTTACTTACTATACCCTTACGCAGGGTGAACCCTGATCAGCGCCTGGCGGGAATCATGGCCGCCCCTGATTCGGTGCCGATGAGCAGATTGCCGGTTTCGTCGAGTGCCAGCGCTGTGATCTGGTTTGAAGGAAGCCCGTCGGCAGTGGTATATAATCGACCCGGATCACTGTCGCTCCAGTGTTGCAGACCTGCCGGGCTGCCAATCCAGATGTGGTCGCCATCCCGCTGCAGGTGAAGTGCCGGCAGTGCTTTTAATCCTTCATTGCGCCCTTGCAAAATCCATGTCTTTCCGTCAAAAATGGCCAGCCCGCGACTGGTGCCAGCTACCAAGTGTTCTTCGAGATAGTCGCAAATGCTGAATGCTTCACGGGCCGGGAATTCCGGATATAGCCATTTGTCGACATTGAGTTCGAAGTTTGATTTTATTTCGGTTCTCAATCTGACTATGCCGTTGGAGGTGCCAATCCAGAGATGGGTCAGCTGCATGAACGAAGTAAGCAGTTCGTTATCGAACAGATGCAATATCTTGTTGTGCGATTTAAAAGTCGGATTGACAAGGTAAACGAGCTGACTCAAACCGTGATGACGGTGCCCGAACCAGATATTCTCGTCAGCATCGACGTGAATGTCGACGACTTCGTTATTCAACAGGCCGACAGCATCTGGTTCCCGAAATGTTTCCCAGTTGGTGCCGTCGAATTTGAAAAGCCCCAGATCCTTTGATGGAGCGGTCTGCGCTACCCAGATATCGTCGTTGATGACTGCTACATCGGTTATGGTTCCCTCGGCAGCGATAGGCGAATTGTCGGCCGTGAACAGCTGAATTGAACTGTCGGCCCTTTCTACGAACAGGCGATTGCGCAGCCCCCATGCTCGTATGCCAGCCCGTCCGCTTACGGCACAGATTCGACTGCCGGAAATCTCAGGGTGTTGCAGCGGTCTGATGATAAAACTCTCACCGTTATCGGCGCGGCCGGCGGTGGATAAACAGCAGATAATCAGAATCATGATCAATATTCGGCCGGGCATCGTTATTGCTCCTGCAGGCAAAAATAAAGCCTCCGGGGCTTGAATCTGCCCCGGAGGCCATGATTACATTTCAAATCAGTTGCTGTCAATAGACCTTGTTCTGAAACTGGCCGGTAGAACGTTGATGTTGAATTTCATTTCCCGGGCCTGACCAATGCTGCCGTCTTTGGCACGATCGTAGGCCTTTACTCTGAATTGATACCAGCCTGCAGCCCTGAAAATGTGATAGAAGCTGACTTTGGGGTCGAAATCATTGAGGTCGAACTTATTGAGCCCGCTGCCATCTTTGACGATCTTGTTGGCAGTGACTACCTTCCCATCGGCTTCATGTTCTATTTCTTCGAGTTTGCCGGTGGGCTGCTGGTTTTCGTCAAGAGCTTCGATCTCAACTTCAGTTTTGAGCACGCCTCTGAATGGGGTCAGGCTGTCGATATTATCATATGGCGTCAGGCTGAAGCGCATGCGCTGGTCTTCGACTGGAATGCCATTTTTATCGGGGCCTTCCGGGTCGGTGGGTATGCGCGAGAGTTTCTGTTCGGTGCCGTCTGCTTTAACGATTACCCATTCCTTGTCGGTCATGTCGAAGTCTTCTTTGCAGCCTTCTTCGCCATGATTTTTGACGGTTCCGGTTTTGATTTCCTTGCTGACCAGCTGCGAGCCGGCTTCAAGCGATTCTACCGGAGGCACCCCTATCTTGTGGGTAACGCCATTGTTCATGTCTTCGACTTCGGCTTTGATTAGGGGTTTGCTGAATTCGGCGACGTCTTCAACCTTCACCAGTGAACCGGCCGGCGCTGAGTTGCCGCAGCAGTTCGAAACCTGCTGGGTCATCAGACAGTCGGGTGGGCTCTTGAGAATTTCGCTGTAATAAGCCTTCATGGCTTTCGGATCTTTGGCGCTTGGCGCTTCGGGGCAGGCATGATCGTTCCATTCGATCGAATTGGTGGCAAAATGGCGGGGCAGAATGATTCTTTTGCCGGCAACGGTCCATGAGCCGCTCTTGACATCGATGTTTTTGCCGGAAGCCGGGTCGACCTGCTGTACGGTTTTTTCGGTGTGCTGAGTTGGAATGTTTTCGAGGGTGATCGGGCCGACAATGCAACGGCCAAGATGAGGCTCGAAGCCTATTGGCGCAAATCTGGTCGCTTCACGGGTTCCTTCGTTCGAGTCCGTGATGAAAGTTTTTAGTTCTTCCATGGCAGCGCGTGCTTCGACTGCTGCTGGAGTGGTTTTGCCGTTCAGGTCGGCCATGATGTCGTTATAAACCGAGAGCTGTGCGGCATCCTTCTTTTTCCAGGCTTCGTTAAGCTCGTTGGTGCGGGAAACTGGATCGCCGTCCATGTAAAGTGCGTAGTAGATAACGCCCTTTTCCCAGGGTTTGAGAAATTTGGCTTCCCAGCTGTTGGTGCGGCGATCAGCAAGGAACTTGTCGCGCTTTTCTTTCGGCTGCGATTTCCAGTAGGGATGGTGCTCTTCAAAGTAAGTCTGTTCACGTGAACTTACCGATTTTCCGATGTAAGGGCCGTAAGTGTCGTTTGATTTGAGGAAATAGAAGAACAGAACCTGCTTATTGTCAGCAGCTCCGTCAAAGAATGGATTTGGCAGCTGATAGAGCTCGTCAGAGCTGAACTGGTATTCGAAAGCGTTTGTAATTGCTGGCGATGTCGGCAGCAGGTCGGCATTTTCATTGGTGTAGCTTACCGTCATTCCATTGCTGCCACCATTGTATCCGAGATACTTGCCAACGACCCCGTCGTAAACGGTTCCCTGTGGGTTAAGGAAATCCTTGGAAATTTCCGGATAGGAATAATCTTCAACGTAAACAACATTGTAATCGGTGAATTCGCTGTAGGTTTTGCCGTCTATTTCGGCTTTGAGGTTCCATGATGGTTTGAGTGCTTCAGGCACGGGTTTGGAAGTCTTTTCCGGACCGAATTTTTCAAAAGCGGTGTCGGCTGGTACTGCGCCAAGATTTGCTGTGCCGGGTATCTGCCCAGCGGGGTCAGCAGTCTGCATTGCGGTTTCAGGGTAGCCATTGCCTGATACGGCCGGCGCTGCAATCTCTGCCCGCTCGTAGGTCATGATCATGCCGACCTGTTGCAGAAATTTGGACCCGGCTACGTCCTCGCGGCCGCGAATGCCTGAATCGAATGCGGTTGTGTGGCGGTTTACGAAAAGCTTTTTATCCCAGACGTCGCTTTCGCTGGCGCTGCCGTTTGCCATGTCTTCAAAAAATTTCAGATTGGCATCCTTGAGGTTCATGAAGGGAGACCAGATTTCACCGCCAGATACGCCGTTCTTGTTGCCTTCGGCCAGCACTTTCTTGCTTTCATCAGGCTGTTCAAAGAACCAGTGGTATTTAACATTCTTGTAAACGTAAAATTTGCCTGTAGCCTTGTCTTTGACGATGTAGGGGAATTTATCTTTGCCGGCGCCGGTATTACGATAAATCAGCGCCGCATCGGTAATCATGTTGGCACCGTTTTTTTCGAGTGGTGCTGGTTCATAGAGAGGCATCCAGA
>CAZPCO010000041.1:0-14565 GCA_964585025.1 uncultured bacterium
AAGTGGCAGATCCGATGGCGGTCGGCGATAATTACGGCTTGACCATTGAAGAACGAACCAATACCGGCAGAGATCTTGGCCTGGTGACCGGAACCAGCAATCAGGTGCCTGGTATCATCACCGGTGCGCCAATTCATGTTGCTTCTCTGCCTACCAATGTCGGGGCTATAGATCTTGACCCGAAGGTAACCCTTGAAACCGAGCTGCAGTCGCTCAATTCAACCCGCAGTTCCAACCCGGGTGTCAATCTCGGTTATATTCGTATCACTGACAAGGCCGGCAGGTTTGCAGCAATAGATCTGCGCGGCAGCCAGACGATCGGCGATGTTCTCGACCGGATCAATGACCCGGCCAACGGTATTTATGTCGAAGCCCGGCTCAACGAAGCAGGTAATGGCATTGAAATCGTCGACAAAAACCATGGTGCCACCGGCAAACTTGAAGTTATCGATATCGACAGCACTTCAGCCTCAGATCTGGGGATATCGGGCAGAACCGTAGATCACAATCTGATCGGTCGTGATGTCGACCCGGCTCTGACTATGAATACAGCAATTTCCGCACTGCGCGACGGTGGCGTGCCGATGGGCAAGGTTTACGTTCAGAGTGGCTCTTATTCGGGCGAAATCGATCTTTCAGGAGCAAAAACGATCGGCGATATCATCGACAAATTGTCGAATACCGATGCAAATTTTAACCTGCAGGCCTGGATCTCGGATGATGGCAAACGCCTGAATCTTACCAATACTGCCGGTGAAGCCTATATAAAAGTCAGAGACGTAGCCGGAAGCGGTACGGCTTCTGGTCTGGGCCTGGGAAACACTCCCTCGGTGTTCACGACCCTGATCGATCTGCGCGATAACCTGTTACGTAACGACTCGAAGGCCATTTCTGAGGTCAGCATCGTCAAGATCGATGAAGATCTCAAAAGGGTTCTCGATCTGCATGCAGAAGTGGGCAGCAAGACCAATCGGGTCAATGCGGCAAAAGAAAAACAGGAAAATATAAATTTAAACCTAAAGGAAATGCTCTCTTCTGTCGAAGATTTAGATATGTCGGAAGCCATTATCAGGATGACGGAACTCGAGACAGCTTACCAGGCTGCTCTTCAGACAGGTTCAAAAATAATGCAGATGTCTTTGCTAGATTTTCTTAGGTAAATGAAGGAATTATGCATGGTATGAAGATTTCCACATCAAGGTTTGGAAAAATTGAGATTTGCACCGATGAAATCATCAGCTTTGAAGAAGGTCTTCTCGGGTTTGGCGACTATCATCGTTTTGTAATTCTCAACACTGAAGATGGCAGTCCCTTTCGCTGGTTGCAGTGCGTTGATGATGGAAATCTCGCATTTGTAATAATCGAACCTCTAAGTTTCATGTTCGAATACGACGTGGAAATTTCGGATTCGGACCAGTCGTTTATTGGCCTGGAAAAGGCTGAAGACGTCGTTCTCTATGTGATAGTGTCAATTCCCGCCAACCCGAGCGATATGACCGCCAACCTGCAGGGACCGCTGGTTATCAACGCGGCAAACCGCAAGGGGCGCCAGATTATATCAAGCAACAGCCGGCATTCGGTTAAGGTGCGCATCCTTGACGAAATGGAGAGAAGAGCGGCCAAGCTGAAGGAAGTTAATGACTCTCTCAACCCCGAAGGCAAGGAGGGTGAGAGCTGATGCTGGTATTGACACGTAAAATCAACGAAAAAATCATCATCGGTGACGATGTTGAGATCGTTCTGGTGGATATCGGCAAAGATCAGGTGAAAATTGGGATCAATGCCCCCCGGTCGGTGAAAGTGCACCGCTGGGAAGTTTATGAAGAAATCCAGAAGGAAAACCGCGAAGCCGCGAAGATAACGTCTCTCGACCCGCTCAAGAGTCTTCCTGCGGATATTCTTAATAAATTCGGAAAAAAAGAAAACAAAGCAAAAAAGTAAGAAAATGCAAGAAAAACGAAGAATAAGGAGTTTATCTGGCAACAACCGTCGTAATTCAGGTTAACGTTCGTTGACTCGATGTTCCGATGAGTAAAGTAGATGGGGAAATAAGAAGCTGAAAAGCTAAAAACGGATTGAACCCCTCGAATGTCATGGAGGCAAACCTATGGCCCTGCGTATTAACACAAATATTACTGCTCTGAACGCACACAGTAATCTGGTAAAGAATGATGCCAGATTATCAAGTTCAATCGAGCGCCTGTCTTCAGGCCTGAGAATCAACCGGGCATCCGATGATGCTGCAGGTTTGACGATCTCTGAGAAGCTCCGCACACAGGTGCGCGGCATAACCAGGGCCAGAATGAATGTTCAGGACGGCATCAGTCTTATTCAGACTGCTGAAGGTGCCCTGAATGAAGTGCACAGCATGCTGCAGCGCATGCGTGAACTGGCACTTCAGTCTGGTAATGATACACTGACCACCACTGACCGCCTTGAAATTCAGAAGGAAGTTGCCCAGCTCAAAGATGAGATCAACCGCATTTCCTACACCACTGAATTCAATACCCGCAAACTTCTTGACGGCACAGGCACCGCTGCAGTTTCAACCAGCGATCCCAACAACCTCGACGGTGTCGTAAGCGGTGAAGTGCTGACCTTTTCTGATTTTTCTATCGTTGTATGGCCGAAATCCGAATATATCCCCGGTGTCGGCTACAAAACCTATTCAGGCACTGCAGAACAGCAGCGTTCAGCCATTTTCGTCAAAACTGACGGCTCGATCGCTTCTTCATCGACTACACTCCAGTCTCTGGCCAATATGTATGACAATAACGGCACCTTCATTCTCGATCTGCCGCAGACCCTCTACATTCAGGGCGACAACAGTCAGGGCGAAGTTGTGGTCAGCAAAGACCTTACTCTTGGTCAGTTGACCGAAAGAATTCAGGCTGGTATGACTACTGACCAGCTCGGTGACGGCCTGCATTTCGAAGGTTCAAAAGCTGTCTATAGCACAGCCGGCGAAAATAATGGGCAGATTCAGGTAACTTCAGGCCGCAATGGTGAACTTGGCCGCATCAACTTCACTGGCGAAGAAAACCTCATCACTGCCCTTGGCTTTGAAAACGTCATTCAGGCTGAAGATCCGGTTTATTCTATCGCGGTTACCAACCTGGGCGTTCCTTACGGTGAAAGAACCACTATCACCACTCAGATTGCCGGTCATCGCGCTGCCGGTCTTATCGAAGGCATCGATCTGATGTTCGAGCCCCCGCAGTCAGCTTATGCTCAAACTACTTCTGCGACTCTCGGTATTTCTCTTCCGGCCGCGATCAATTTCAATATCAATGACTCCGTCAGTGCAAATGGCACAGCTGCAGTTCCAATAGCGATTGCCAGCGGCACCTGGAGCATGCATCAGGTCGTTTCTATTATCAATGAACAGCTCGTGGCTGCCAGCAGCATGGTCACCGCCCGGGTCAACGACTCTTACGCCATCGAATTCACCACCATGAATACCGGTTCTGCCGCTTACGTGGAAGTTACCGGCGCATCTACCAACCCGCTGGGTATCGCCAATGGCCGCTATACAGGCACCGGCGGCAATCCGGGTCTGGCAACCGGCTACGATACTATCGATTCCTATGACTTCTCGCAGGCCGGCACTACGGTGCAGTTCTCGATCGTTGACGGTCATGACGCTGCAACTACAGGTACAATAATCAATCTGACCGGCAACTATACCGCCGGTGGCTTGAATTCACTTGTTGAAGCCATCAATATGCAGATAGGGGTCAATGGTCTGATGGTAGTTGCCGAAAATACCAACGGCGTGCTTGCCTTCAGGTCGCTTGAAACCGGCGTGCAGTCGAACTTCAGCATCAACGATACCGGTGCCGGCGGTCAGGGAATTACCACTGGCCTTAAGGTGCATGAACAGACGACAATTTCAGGCTTTGACGGCAACAAGGCAGTGCAGAACTTTGCCTATGAGCAGTCTTCAGCCAAATATGGTTTCGTGGTTATCGAACAGACCGCTTCAGCTGGTATCGACAATCTGTCGTTCTATGTAGCTGATCTCGATGGCAACGGCATGAGCATTGTCTTCACCGCCGGGGCTGCTGGTTCATCCTTCCGCTCGATCACTTCAATAGCCAATCTGATCAACGAACAGGCTACTCTCAATGGCGTTCAGGTTGCCGCCGAAATCATGACCGGCACCCAGACGGTCAAGATATTCTCGACCATTCCAGGTAAAGAAGGCAAGGTTGTCTTCGCAGAATGGGGCAGCCCGGATTCGCTCAATACTCTCAAATCGATGTTCAACATCGATCCGGTGGCTTATCAGAACGGCGTTGGCAACTATTCTTATACAATGCACGTCAAAGATACTTCGATTCAATTCCAGATTGGAGCCAACGAAGGTCAGACGGCTTCTGCCAATATCATCAGAACCGATGTCAAGGCTCTGGGAATCGAAGACCTCGATCTTACTACACCAGATTCTGCCGAAATCGCCATCGGGCTTATCGATAAAGCTCTGCAGACGATTTCTTCTGAACGCGCCAAACTTGGTGCAATCGAAAACCGCATGAACTACACCAATAACAGCTTGAGTGTGGCTCTGGAAAATATGACTGCTTCTGAATCACGCATCAGAGACGTCGATATGGCCGCCGAAGTTATTGAAATGACTCAGTCACAGATTCTGCAGCAGGCAAGCAATGCGATGGTCGGTCAGGCCAACGTATCGGCCCAGTCGGTTCTCGATCTGCTCAGATAATTGCTGAAACGAATTTAATAGGTTTGCACCCTGGCCGCCCTTCGGGCGGCCTCTTTTTTTTGGCGAAAATCACTTGGTTATGCAAAGTTGCGCAACTATAGTCGAAAAGTTGCGCAACATCAAATTCTGCAGATGAAACCATCTCTGAACAGGTTTAACGCCGGCTTTTACCGGGTAAGACGCATCTGGTTTCCCCGTTTGCCAGATACAGTTTGTAAGTTTTTGAGAGCCCCTGTTTGGGCCTATTATTCGCTGTTTGAAGAGTTTTGCTGACACATTTCTCCTGATTGGTGCTGGTTGGCATGCTAGTTGCATTACTTGTTACAAAATTAACAATCTGGAGGTCATTGATATGTCCAATGTCGAAAAACTCAACTCTGCAAATTTCAAAACCTTTACCGGCAGCGGTACCGTTCTGGTTGATTTCTGGGCTCCATGGTGCGGGCCCTGCCAGATGCAGTTGCCAATTCTCGATGCCGTAGCGAAGAAAGTTCCGGCCGAAGTAAAGGTTGGCAAACTCAACGTGGAAGAAAGTCCTGAGATTGCTTCTCAGTTCAGTATTTTCAGTATTCCAACCCTGATTGTTTTCAAGAATGGCAATCCAGAAAAGGTATTTCAGGGCGTTCAAAAGGAAGAAGTCTTAGTTAAGGCTGTATCATAAGGGAGTCACTATGAAAATACTGATAGTTGGTGGTGTCGCCGGCGGTGCAAGTGCTGCGGCCAGAGCCAGAAGGCTTGACGAAAAGGCAGAAATTATTCTCTTCGAACGTGGTGAGCATATTTCTTTTGCAAACTGCGGTCTGCCATATCATATAGGCAATATCATCGAAGATAGACAAGCGTTGCTTGTCACTACTCCTGAAATAATGCGCGAGAAGTTCGCAATCGACGTCAGGGTTCGCAATGAAGTTTTGCGTATCGATCGCGACAAGAAGGAAGTGGTGGCGAAGAATCTGGTCAGCGGTGAAGAATACCGTGAATCATATGATTTTCTGGTGCTCAGTCCGGGTGCCTCGGCAGTCAGGCCTCCGATCAGTGGTATTGACCTGCCGGGCATTTACACTCTCCGCAACCTTGAAGATACTGATCGCATCAAGGCTTCTATTCAGGGAAAAACTTCAGCTGTGGTTGTCGGCGGTGGCTATATAGGCCTGGAAATGGCCGAGTCTCTGCGTCATGCCGGGATGAACGTAACTCTGGTCGAACTGGCCGAACAGGTAATGGGCCCGGCTGACCCCGAAATGGCATCGATGCTTCACGCTGAAATAAGAATGAGCGGTGTGGATCTGCAACTGGGCCAGTCTGTAACCGGATTTGAAAAGAGCGGTGAGCAGTTGCGGGTTTTTCTCAGCTCCGGAACCAAGGTTCTGGCAGATGTGGTTATCATGGCCATCGGTGTAAGGCCCGAAAACAAACTGGCCAAAGAAGCCGGGTTGACGTTGGGCCTGACTGGCGGAATCAAGGTTGACAGCCATATGCTTACCAGCGATAAAGCCATTTACGCAGTTGGCGATGCTGTCGAAGTGACCGATCTGATGACGGGAAAACCGGCTCTGATTCCGCTTGCCGGGCCAGCCAACCGCCAGGGCCGCATTGCTGTCGACAACATTTTTGGCCTGGATCGTGAATATCGAAATACCCAGGGTTCGGCTGTCTGCAAAGTGTTTGATTTGACTTTCGCCATGACCGGGTTGAGTGAAAAGCAGGCAAAAAAGAACTCGATAAGATACGACAAAGTTTACGTTCATCCTGCCAGTCACGCTTCTTACTACCCGGGTGCCACTTCGATCAGCCTGAAGATGATTTATGATCCAGAAACCGGCAGGGTACTTGGGGCGCAGGCCGTTGGTATCGATGGGGTTGAAAAGCGCATTGACGTCATAGCGGTTGCTATCAGGGCGGGTATGACGATTTTTGATCTCGAGGAGATCGAACTCTGCTATGCCCCCCCGTATGGTTCTGCTAAAGATCCGGTTAACTACGCAGGTTTTGTGGCTGCCAACCTCATGCGTCAGCATGCAAGACACTTTCATGTCGATGAGATCGCCAGGTTGACTCCTGATCAGAAGCTTCTCGATGTCAGAACTCGTGAAGAAGTTTTCGCCGGCAGTATTCCTGGTTCAATCAATATTCCGTTGCAGGAACTCAGAGCCAGAATCGGTGAACTGGATCCGCGCAAGGAATACATGATTTACTGCCAGGCCGGTCTGCGTGGTTATCTTGCCTACAGAATTCTCGTTCAGAAAGGTTTCAAGGCGAGCAATCTCGATGGCGGTTATAAGACTTACAGCATGGTGAACCAGAAAGCCGAATACGACAAGGCATCGATGACTGACGATGCCGGCGGCGAGCATGAAGAAAAGCCTGCTTCCGTCGCTCTTCCTGAAGTAGTTAAAAAACTGGATGTCTGCGGTTTACAGTGCCCGGGTCCGATCGGTCAGCTGCGTGCCGCAATCGACAGTATAGAAAGAGGCCAGGCGGTCGAAATTGTTTCGACCGATGCCGGATTCGCTGCTGATGTTCCTGCCTGGTGCCGTTCGACAGGAAACGAATGCGTCGGGGTTGAAAAAATAGGCGGTGGCAAATTCCGCGCCACGGTCAAAAAGGTTGGTCAGATCGCCTGTACGCCGGTTACCACCTGCCGCAAACAGATGACCAATGTGATTTTCAGCAATGATCTCGACAAAGCGATGGCGGCTCTGATAATTGCCAACGGTGCGGCTGCTGCCGGCTACAAGACTACCCTTTTCTTTACCTTCTGGGGCTTGAGTATTCTGCGCCGCGAGCCGGACAGACCATTGAAGAAGGGTGTGATGGAAACGATGTTCGGCATGATGCTGCCAAAAGATGTGAATGGTCTCAAGCTGTCGAAAATGAATATGGGCGGCATGGGTACGATGATGATGCATAAAGTGATGGAAAGCAAGCATGTCACCCCTCTCCACGAGCTTTTAAAGCAGGCAGTGGCCAATGGAGTCAAGCTTGTTGCCTGTTCGATGAGTATGGACGTCATGGGCATAGATGCCGGTGAACTTATCGATGGAGTTGAGATCGCCGGCGTGGCAAAATATGTCGAAGAGCTATCGAACAGCTCGGCAGGCCTGTTTATTTGATCTGAAGATTGCTGAAGTCGGTCTTCCGGCATGTTTTTCAGCAAACTGGAAATTTTCTTGTGGTTGTGTTAAAAATTCCGGGTAAACAGTTTTACTGGTTACCCGGAATTTATTTTTATAAAAAATAAAAAAAGTGAAAATAAGATATTTTGTGGTTGTTTTGAGAGTAAATTGAAGAAATTTAAAGAAAATTGGTTTTAATTGTCGTAAATCTGACGAAATAATGTGTAGAAAAATGTCGATAGTCCTAATAGAAAGGCGAAAATAGGCCTTGCTGGTAACACAGAAATGGAAGGAGGGCATATAAGTCTAAAATAAGAAGAACGCTGCATCAGAGATCTGAAATCTAAGGAGTTCGGCACAAGGAAGTGCTGGAAGACGAAAATTCAAGGAGGAATTTTTATGTCGCTTACAATCAATCAGAACGTTCTCTCAATCAAAACATACGCCAGTCTCTCTCAGACCAGCTCAAGGCTTGAAAAGTCAATCGAAAAACTCAGCACTGGCATGAGAATCAACTCAGCCGCCGACGACGCCGCCGGTCTGGCAATCAGCGAAAAAATGCGCCGGCAGGTTCGTGGCCTCAACCGTGCCGTATTGAACGCCCAGGACGGCGTTTCCATGATTCAGACCGCTGAAGGTGCCCTGAACGAATCACAGAGCATTATTCAGAGAATGCGTGAACTTGCTATTCAGGCTTCGAATGACACTCTTACCACCAACGACCGCCTCGAAATCCAGAAAGAAGTAAACCAGCTTCGCTCTGAAATCGACAATATCGCTTCCAATACTGAATTCAATACCAAGAAACTGCTCAATGGCAGCCAGACTTCTCTTGTCAGTTCAAGTTCGAACTTCGTTCAGGGTATTGTAACCGGTAATGCCAAAGGTGGCGGCGATTACAGTGTCAGCATAGCTCTGATCGACGGTGGTATCTCTCAGATGCAGAGAAGCCAGGCTTTCACCGACAAGAACACTGGAGAACTTGCCGATGGCAGCACCAAACTGCAGGATATCGAAGAATTCTACGATTCCAACGGTTCGTTCGCTCTCAGCTCTCCCCAGGAAATCACTCTTACAGGCAACTCCAAGTCTTCTACCATTACCATCGATGCCCAGATGAGCCTCAATGAACTGGCAGCCGCTGTACAGCAGGCTCTCAGCAGTGACGCTGGCCTCGATATCAAGAATACCAGTGCAGGCGTGATCGGTACTGCCGCTTCCAACATGGCTGGAGTCGGCGGCTACATCCAGATCATTTCCGGCGCAGTCGGCGACCAGGGTGAATTCTCCGTTGCCGGTCCTCAGTCGGTTGTCGATGCCCTTGGTTTCTCGACCACCCGCGAATCAGAAAACAATCTTGTTCAGCTCACCCTTACCGATGGCAGCGGCAATGTCAGCAACGTCAGAACCAGCACCGACAGAGCTGTTGGTCTTCTCGAAGGTATCGACGTTCAGTTCTCGTCTCAGGCCGCTCAGATAGCCGGTTACGGCGGACTCGAAGAAGGTCTGCGCCTGACTGCCGACCAGATTTTTACAATTTCAGCAGGTGGTACTCAGATTGACGTCACCGTTGCAGCCGGCGACTGGACGATGCAGGGCATTGCCAGATCGGTCAACGCTCAGATCGAAGCCGCAGGTGTAAGCGGTCTTGAAGCCTCGATCGTCGATGGCGAACTGCGCCTTTCCTATGATCCGCCGACTTCAACCAATACTTCGACTATCGAAATCAGTGCCGCAGCTGCTGACCAGCTTGGTATCATGGATCAGCTTGCCAATGGCTTTGTGCAGGGCGACAAGGATGAAACGCAAGCTATTTCCGGTTTCAGTCTCTACCACACCGCCGGCGGTACTGCAGTAACCTTTGACCTCACTGACGCTGAAGGCGATACTGCCAGCATCGCTGCCTATACTACCGACAACGACCGTGAAGCCGCTGATATGATCGAAATTGAAGCTTTCGAAGCTACTGTTAACGATCAGCTGAACGCCGCCGATGTCAATGCCCGCATGGATGCCGTGAACGGCTCTCTTGCTTTCACTTCTACCAGAGTGGGCCAGGAAAATCAGAACGGTTCAGACCCGATTCAGAGCCGCATCACTCTTGCTGTCAATGACCAGAGCGCTCTCGACAAGTTCGGCCTCACCAATGGCACCGCCAAGGGTTCAGGCGATACCAACTTCCGGCTCCATGTCGTCGACAACAAGCCGCAGTTCCAGCTCGGTGCCGATGAAGGTCAGAGCATGCAGATTTCGATGGGTAATATGTCTTCGAAGGCACTTGGTATCGACAAGCTTGATATGACCAGCGTTGAAGGAGCTCAGACTGCTCTCAGCAGACTCAACAAAGCTCTTGACACCGTATCGGCTGAAAGATCCAAACTCGGCGCTTTCCAGAACCGCCTTGAATACGCCATCAACAACCTGCGTAATACTTCAAGCAACCTGACTTCTGCAGAATCACGCATCAGAGACACCGACATGGCTACTGAAATGATCGAATTCACCCGCAACCAGATCGTTTCTCAGTCAGGCACCGCAATGCTGTCTCAGGCTAATATGGTACCGCAGAGCGTTCTCTCACTGCTTGGCCAGTAAAATTTCCCAGTAGTCAGCAGATATTGAAATCTGCTGCTGCAAGCTTCGGCTTGTGGCAGCAGATTTTTTTTGTTTTTAAAAATAATGCTAAACTAAATTGCGTTTCTGGTCGAAACGGTTTCAGTAACGAGCTGATCATACGCAAGGATGTGTGTGAGCTGATTCATGGAGGAATCAAAATGCTGATACCGTTATATATTTTCGCGAAAACGCGCTGCCGACGCTGGCGTTGGAACCTGGTCAGAATTCTGACCGACTTTTTTCATGGTTCCAGCCGTCTGTTTGCCTTGATTCTGGCAGGCTGCAAAACTCTCAACCCGGTTAAATCGTTTTCCATCAAGGGTTTTAGCTATTTCAAAAATAGTTGAAAAAACTTCTTGACGAGAATTCGTTTCTCAATACTTTATCGCGCTGTCGCAAGGATGCGGCAGTAATTTTCAGAATGATTCACGGAGGAATCACCAATGTCATTACGCATTAACCAGAACGTCGTTTCCCAATCCACTTACAGTACCCTTAACCAGACTTCCGGTCGACTGGAAAAATCCATCGAAAAACTGAGCTCGGGCATGAGGATCAACCGGGCAGCAGATGACGCAGCAGGTCTGGCAATCAGCGAAAAAATGCGCCGACAGATTCGTGGTTTGAACAGGGCCGTTTCCAATGCCCAGGATGCAATTTCCATGATTCAGACCGCTGAAGGCGCCATGAATGAAACCCACAGTATTCTGCATCGCATGCGTGAACTTGCGATTCAGGCTTCCAACGATACACTCACCAGCGGTGACCGCCTCGAAATTCAGAAAGAAGTCGTGCAGCTGCGCGACGACCTTGACCGCATCGCCCGCAATACCGAATTCAACACTAAAAAGCTTCTCGACGGCAGCCAGACTGCCCTGGTAAGCGCCAGTTCTGCAACCGTCGACGGCATCATTACCGGTAACCCCTCAGACGCCAGCGGTGATTTTTCGGTCAGTATCGCCCTTGTAAAAGCAGGTATCTCTGAAATGCAGAGATCACAGATTTTTGTCATCAATGATGGCACTGGTGAGCTTGCTGACGGCAGCACCCAGCTGCAGAGCATCGCTCAGTTCTATAACGACAACGGTGTTTTCGTCCTCGATTCACCGCTTACCCTCACTTTGAACGGTAACTCCAGAAGTACTACAGTTACTCTCGATGCGCAGATGAGCCTTGATAATCTCGCAGCCGCTTTCCAGAACGCCATCAACAGTGATTCGGGTCTTGGCATTGAAAACAGCCGGACCGCGACGGTAAATACCGCGCAGACACAGGTTGCCGGTCTTGGCGGCTACATTGAAATCACTTCGGGCAGCATCGGTGATCTTGGCTCGATTTCTATCTGTGGCAATCAGAGTCTGGTTGATGCTCTGGGCATGAGTATCAGCCGCGAGGCAGATAACAACCTCTGTGAACTGATTTCTCGCGACAGTTTCGGCAACGTCAGGTCAGTTAGAACGGAGACAGACAGAGCCTTTGGTTTGCTGAACGGCATCGACGTTCAGTTCGACGCCCAGGCTGCTCAGATTGCCGGTACAACTGGCCTGGAAGCTGGTCTGAAAATTACTGCTGTCGGTGGTGAAACCTTTTCAATGGCTGTCGGTACCGCCAGTGTCGATATCGTAATCGCTTCAGGCTACTGGACAATGGGCGGCCTGGCAAGAAGTCTCAATTCTCAGATCGAAAACGCCATTCCGGGTGCTGCCGATCTTCTTGGTCTTGAAGCTATGGTTGTCGAAGGCGAAATCAGATTGTCATACACGAAACCTGCTACAGCCGCAGAAACTCTCGCAACCACCATCAGGTTGTCGAATGTCGATCATTCAACGGTCGGCTTTGTAAATGGTTACTTCAGTGGCTTTGTCGATGGTTCAAAAGATGTCAGCAGAATCGAATGGGGCTTCAGCCACTTCGTCGATACCGCCAAATATTCACTTGCAGCAGGCGGCGCAGTGGTGGTCACTGTTCAGGACGGCATTGGCCTTGGTTCTGCACAGATAACCATTATCTCGGTGATTCTCGGGGTTGGCAGCGAGCAGATCGCAGATATGAAGTCGTTCAGACTTTTCCAGGCCTCGGTTAACCAGACTCTCGAAGATGCTACGGTTGCGGTGCGTATCGATCAGCATGGCGGCGCCATGGCTTTCACTTCGCTGCGGGTCGGCAGTGAGCATGAGACCAGTCGCGTCAATACCAGCCTTGTTTCGCTGGTCATGACTTCAACCATCACTTCCTTCATGGCCAATACTTTCGGTCTCAGTGAAGGAACGATGAAGGGGGCCGGTGATGCCAACTTCAGAATGCACATAGTTAATAATCAGCCTCAGTTCCAGATTGGTGCTGACCAGGGCCAGAACATGAAGATCGCCATAGCCGACATGACGGCCAAGGCTCTCGAAGTTAACCGGCTCGATATGACGACTGTCGCCAATGCTGAAAAAGCTCTGGGAAAAATCAACAAAGCCATCGATATGGTTTCTTCAGAAAGATCAAAACTCGGTTCGTTCCAGAACCGCCTCGAATATGCAGTGAATAACCTGCGCGCCACCCATACCAACCTGACTGCCGCTGAATCTCGCATCAGAGATACTGACATGGCCAGTGAAATGATCGAGTTCACCCGTAATCAGATCGTTTCGCAGTCAGGCACTGCCATGCTGGCGCAGGCCAATACTCTGCCACAGGGGGTGTTGCAGCTGCTCCAATAAATGATAAGGCAGCATAAGCGAAGAACCGCTGTGGCTGGCAACCGGAGGTCATTTAACCGGTTGCCGCCTGGAACCCGCCAGGATAATGGAAGAGCGTCTACATGGTTTCAGGTTGCAGCGGACTGGATAAGTTAATAAGACTGTCGAGCAGTTGGTTATACATTGTCAGCCCTGAGAAGTCAGGAAATAATCGGTGCTTTTCAGTGCTGAGTGCCTGCTGAAGCAGGCTTGCAAAGATTTGACTCTGGTAATGAATGGGGGACTGCCACCAATGTTCTGGTGACATCTCCGATCGGCAATGAAGCAGGGTTCTGGCAGATACTGTTTCCCGGGCATGGAAACTTCTGCTTACCAGCGCAGTTGTCGGCGGAACGTCCCGTATCTGGCGTCTGACCATTAGTTAATATTCACGACTAACTTCATCGGGAAGGGGGAAATTTCCTACAGGGGTTTGGGATATCAAGCGCAGGGATGCGCCAGTTCAATAATTATCTCGATTCATCTCGATTCATGGAGGAATCAATATGAGTTTAAGAATCAATCAGAACGTTCTTGCTTTAAATACATATAGTTCAGTCAATCAGACTTCTTCACGCCTGGAAAAATCCATCCAGAAACTGAGTTCAGGTATGCGCATCAACAGCGCCGCTGACGATGCCGCCGGCCTGGCGATCAGTGAAAAGATGCGACGGCAGATCAAAGGCCTGAATCGTGCCGTTCTCAATGCCCAGGATGGCATTTCCATGATTCAGACCGCAGAAGGGGCTCTCAACGAGTCCACCAGCATTCTGCAGCGCATGCGCGAACTGGCTATTCAGTCTTCGAACGACACTCTGACCAGCAATGACCGTCTGGAAATCCAGAAGGAAGTCAATCAGCTGAAGGATGACCTGAACCGAATATCACGCAATACCGAGTTCAACACCAAGAAACTGCTCGATGGCAGTCAGACTGCATTGATCAGCTCAAGTTCAGGGGTTGTCAAAGGTCTTGTGAACGGTGATGTGCAGGCTTCCGGTGGTGACTACGACGTATCGATGGAACTGATTTCCGGCGGTATTGCAGAAATGCAGCGTTCGCAGATATTCTCGCTGAACGATGGCACTTCAACAATTGCCGACGGCAGCACTCAGTTGCAGAGTATAGCCCAGTTTTATGACAGTAATGGTGTCTTCGCTCTGGCAACTCCGCAGACTCTTACCCTGAACGGTAACGGTAATACGGCTACGATTCAGCTCGACGGCCAGATGACTCTCGATAATCTCGCTGCCGCTCTGCAGAATGCTCTGGTCAGCGAAAGCGGTCTGGATATCGACAACTCCAGGGTAGCCACCGTTAATACTTCTCAGACAGGTGTCGCCAACCTTGGTGGTTACGTGCAGATAACTTCCGGCAGTAT
>CAZPCO010000042.1:0-14154 GCA_964585025.1 uncultured bacterium
GTCGCCGCTGGTTTCAGCAAAGCTGTCCATGGTGAGGAGCATGACGCCATCTGGCTTCAAAACTCTGAAGGCTTCATCTACTGCGGTTATGAAACTCTGGCGGTCGAGGTGATCGAAAAGATGATGGGCCAGAATGCCATCGAGACTCTCTGAGGCCAGAGGCAGAGCCCGGGCATCGCCGGTAAGTACCAGGCCTTTCAGCTCTTCTTCGAAAAAATTATTCTTCATTACCCGGGTGGCTTTGAATGACAGGTCAATGCCGATGATGCTGAAGCCGACCTGGCTAAGATACAGGCTGTTGCGGCCTTCTCCGCATCCGAGGTCGAGAATGACGCCATGCCGTGGTACGTGATTGAAAAGGTGCTGCACCAGCTTCGCTGATGGAGCGATCATTCCATGATATTTCAGAAACCTGTTCCAGGTTTTTTCCCAGTAAGTGCGGGCCTGGGTTTCAATTTGGCTGTTCATCCGGCGCTCCCATAATACTCGACGGTCACTGCAGTGATGTCATCGTGCTGTTCAGCATGCCGAGAAAATTCCTGGATCTCTTTAAGCAGATCTTCGGCAGGGTTTTTGCCCCGGATTTTGCTCAGGAACTTTTTCAGGCGCGTTTCTCCATACTGCTCTTCATCAGAGTTTCTCGCTTCCGTAACCCCGTCGGTGAATAGCAGCAGCATGTCACCACGGGAAAGGGCAAAGCTTATGGTCTGATACTGGTAATCTTCAAGAATTCCAAGTGGCAGACCCTTGATGGATTTTTCGCGCAACATCAGATCATGGCCACGGCCGCTCGTGACAAATGCCGGGTTGTGACCGGCGCTTGCCATTTCAACGTTTCCGGTGGCCGCATCTATTATAACGTACATCGCCGTTATAAAACGATCATTTGTGATATTTTTGGCTATGATACGGTTGGCACGCGAGAGAACTTCACCGGCCGCCATATTTGCCAGCTCCATCGTTGAGAGGGTGGTTTTGAAAACGGTCATAATGATTGCAGCCGGAACATTTTTGCCTGAAGCATCGGCAATAACGACACCAAGGCGGTTACCGCCCAGGTCGAAAAAGTCAAAATAATCGCCACCGACCATGGCGGCCGGTTTGTTGACCTTGTTGATGCCGAGACCAGGCACGACAGGTATGCTTTGCGGAAGCAGGTTTTCCTGAATTTCTTTCGCCATATTGAGCTGGTCGTCGATGATTCGCTTCTCGTCCCTGTCTTCGAGCAACGAATCGGTCTCGATGATCGAGGCGATCTGATGGGCGATGATTCTGATGAAGGAAATCTTCTGGCCCGACAGGTTGATCGCGGGATCCATGAAGTAGACGAACAGAAGCCCTCTGGTTTTCTGCTCCTCGTCACTTTTGCCCGGAACAACGAGGTTCACGGTTATCAGGCTGCCGTTCAGGCCCTTTTCGTGTTCGCGCGAGGCGACGATCGGGTTCATGCCGATGCGCTGTGGCGGGTATACCGAGTCATAGAAATAACTGTCATCTTCGTCGAGCTTCATCTCGTCGCTGTTCTCGTAATACCAGCCGGTCAGCCCCATACCGACCGGAAGTCGCTCTGGTTCGTCGGCAATGAGACCAGTGGATTCGCAATAGGGACGAAATTCTTTGCTCAGGGTGAAAGCTTCGCTGCATTTCGGGTCACCCAGCCTGACAAAGTAGTTTGCTTCTTCGGATTTTCCTTTTGTATTTTCAGTTTCTGCCCGGTTTTCGATAACCATGGTTTTGACCAGGTCTATTTCCGGGCAGTGTTCGATCAACAGTTGCATAATGCTTTCTACGGCATTTTCTATACGTGCCATCGGTCTGTCGAGGCGGGTTTCGGTCTGATGCAGTTCTACGTAAATTTTTGTCAGGCCGCGGATAGAGTTGAGGAAGACATGGTTGACTTCAGCCTGCGACTTGAGCTTTTCTGCCATTTTCTCGAAATTTTTGCCAAGAGTATCGATTTCGGTAATATCTGAGGTTGGCACTGTCAGGGTATCGGTTCCAAACTTGAATTGCGAAATCAGACTGCTGAGCTTTCGCAAAGGCCCACCGACAGCTCTTGGAAACGAAATGCTCAAATAGAGCCCGGCGACAAGAACGATAGCCAGAAATGCCTGAATGAGCCGGTAATTTCTGCCGGCATGTGCCATCAGCTGATCGGAAATGGAGAGAATCAGATTCCAGAAATGCTCGGCTTCCGTTGCCGCCATGTTGACCCCCTGCTGCTTGAGCGCGGTGAGGCTCGTCTGCAGCCTGGAAATCTGGTCTTCTGCTTCGAGAAGATCACTTTCAGGGGTTTCAAGAATGTTCCGCAGCTTCAGAAATGAATCGAAAAAGCCTTTCACTTTGCTTTCAACCTGCGAAAGAACGCGGCGATGCAGAGTGGTGGAGCTTTCCTGTATCGAGCGGTCGAGCAGGAACAGAATTGCTCTGAAGCGGCTTTCCACTCTTTCGGCTGAGGATTTTCCCGTGTTCTTCTTCGTTTCCTTGTCGTTTCTCAGGCTCAGATACAGGGCTATTTCAGTTTCGGCGAGCACCAGATCCTTTTCGATTCGCGAAATCTTGTCCATCAGCGAGGAAGTGTTACCGAGAGAGGCCTGAAAGTCAGGATTTTTCAGGGTGTTTTTCAGGTCAACCATCATGCTCTTAAAGCGGTCGAGCAGGCCAACGACGTCAGCACGCAGACCTTCAGCAGCTTTTGAGCGACGGCTGGCATTTTTCCGCAGCAGGCGGTTGCGGCTTTTGATCAGCAGGTCGAAAGAAGTCAGCTGTTGCCTGAAATCAGCGAACAGCAGCTTGATCTTGCGTATGTTTTCAAGGCGCTGACGATCACTGATCAATTCTTCTATTCTGGCGATGAGCTTTTCGATTTCGAGAACGCGCGAACTGTAGTCTTCGTCTGCGCTGTCGATCTTAATGCTTTCGCTCAGGGTTTCGCCCAGCTGGGTCCAGCGCCCCGCCATCTTTTCGTAAGCGCGGGCGATGGTGATGTTGACCGGTAGAATCTTGGTGACGAAACCATCGATATCCCAGTATGACATCGATGTCAGGCCGAGAAACACGAGAATAAGTGCCAGCCCGGCAAAAATTCCCCTGGCCAGTCGCCGTTGCAGGCTCATTTATGACTCACTTCATGCAATTCAGACATTGAAGCGGAAATTGATGATGTCTCCGTCTTCTACGATGTATTCTTTGCCCTCAAGACGTGCCAGCCCGGCGGCTTTAACGGCAACCATCGTCCCTTTGGCGACGAAATCGCGATAGGCTACGACTTCGGCTCTGATAAAACCACGTTCGATGTCAGAGTGAATTTTGCCGGCCGCTTTCTGGGCGCTGGTGCCGGTCTGCAGTGGCCAGGCCCTCACTTCGTCTTCGCCGACCGTGAGGAAACTGATGTAATTCAGCAGGCGGTATGCTTCTGAAATCAGACGATTGCGCCCGGATTCCTTGATTCCGTATTCTTCGAGAAAAACTGCTTCTTCTTCGGGTGACAGGGCAGAGATTTCCATCTCAGTGGCTGCTGAAATGAGCATTGGCACCCAGCCTCGCTGTTTGCATGCTTCTTTGAAAGCTGCTACTGCCGGATCTGATTCGGATTTGAACTGATCGTCAGAGCAATTGCCAACCAGCAGCAGGGGTTTCTGGGTCAAAAACCGGTAACCCCTCAGGCTGTGCGCCTGTTCATCGGTCATCTGGAATTCAGAGATGAAACGATTGTTTTCTAGCAGTTTCTGCAGGTTTTCCATCAATTCAAGTTCTCTGACCAGCTCAGGCTTTTTCCCGGCTTTCATTTCTTTGTTCAGGCGTTCGATCTTGTTGATAACCATTTCCAGATCGCTGAAGATGAATTCGAGGCAGAGTTCTTCAAGGTCGGCAACCGGGTCGATTTTATTGTGGATATGTGGTATTTCTTCACTGGCAAAAAGTCGCACCACCAACATGATTGCATCGCACGATCTTATGTTGGCCAGGGTTTTACTCGCTGATTTGCTTTCAGCGTTGCTGATGCCTGGAATATCGGTGAATTCGACGGTGGCGTAGGTGGTCTTTTTTGGCTTGAAAATGGTTGCCAGATGATCGATGCGTTCATCCGGAACCTTGATGATGCCATTATTTATCTCATCAGTCTGGGCAAGGTAATCGCGGGTCTGTGCTTTGGCCCGGGTGGCCATGTTAAAAACGCTCGTTTTACCTGACATCGGCAGGCCGGCTAATCCGATTTTCATCTGTCGCTCCTGAGTGCTTGATTTTTCAGGCAGTATGATAGCACAGACATAGGTTTGACGCTATTAAAAAGGCGCATCACAACCTGTGTGATGCGCCTTTTTCGATAGAGTCGAGAGGCGGTTGCTCAGGGTGTCAGATCAGCATGCCGGCAATGTTTCCGGTAAGAAATGAGGCGAATGTTCCCGCAAGAAGAGCTCTGAGGCCGAGCTTGGCCAGATCGCCGCGTCTGGATGGCGCGATTCCGCCGATGCCACCAATCTGAATGCCGATGGAACCGAGATTTGAGAAGCCGCACAGAGCGTAGCTGAGAATGACTCTGGTGCGCAGAGTCATTTCGGCTACCTGACCGTTGACCAGAGTTTTGCCGTTCAGGTAATTGGCCAGATCAGCGTAGGCGACAAATTCGTTGAGAATCGTTTTTTTGCCAAGCAGTTCGCCGGCAATGGTGAGATCCTGGGTCGGCACACCCAGCATCCAGGCAAAGGGGGTCGAGATCAGGCCAAGCAATGATTCTAGAGTATTGATGGAAGTCAGACCAAACCAGCCGGCGATGATGCTCCAGAAGTGGTTGCCAAGAGCGATCAGAGCGATAAAGCCGATGAGCATTGCGGCAACGTTGATTGCCAGAGCCATACCTTCTGAGCAACCTCTTGCTGCCGCATCGATGACGTTCTGGTCAATGGTTTCAATGCGAAGTTCCAGTTTGCCGCTGGTTTCTGGCACTTCGGTTTCAGGGACCAGAATCTTGGCAAATACAAGAGCTGCGGGGGCTGACATGACCGATGCGGCAATCAGATGGCCGGCGATACCTGGAATAGTATCCTTGAGCATGCCGACATAGCCTGCCATAACGCCACCAGCTATGGTTGCCATACCACCGGTCATGATGCAGTGCAATTCTGAATAGGTCATCTTTTCGACATAGGGTTTGATGACCAGCGGAGCTTCGGTCTGGCCGACGAAGATATTGGCGGCAGCGCTCAGGGACTCAGCGCCAGAGGTTTTCATGGTGCGCTGCATTACCCATGCAACGCAATAGACAAGGCGCTGCATGATGCCCATATGATAAAGAAGCGCCATCAGAGCTGAGAAGAAAATGATGGTCGGCAGAACGTTAAAAGCGAAAAATGAACCGGTAGCGGCATTGAGTTTGAGACTCGTAATCTGAGCAGCAAGTTCAGGGGCTGCAGCAGCATCGGTCGGAGATACCGGAACGGTGAAATTGACAAGATTGCCGAAGACAAAACTTGCGCCTGTCTGGGTAAAGCTCAGCATTTTGACGACTGCATCGTTCAAAACCGCAAACAGCTGGCGACCTGGCTCGGTTTTGAGAATCAGCACTGCAAAAATGACCTGCAGACCAATTCCCCAGCCGACGAGCTTCCAGTCGATTTTCTTGCGATTCGTAGACAGCGCGTAACAGATGGCTATCTGAACAATTATTCCAATAAAACTTGCAAAATATTCGCTCATTCCTTGCTCTCCTCGTGATTCTGATTGGGCAAAATAATAGCATAACCAAGCCCAAAAAGCACAGAGAAACATTAACGGACAAAGAAAAACGCAGAGATTCACTCGAATCTCTGCGTTTGTTGTGACTTTCCGGCTTACAGGTCGATATTCGTTTCTTCGCCGCGGTCGGGGCTGATTTCAATTATCTTGTCGAGGAATTTAACAACAACTTTTTCTCCGGCGGAGAAATAACGGGCGAGCTCCGGGTGGGCACGGCAGAGTTTGAAATATGCTTCTGACCAGGCTTTGACAACAATTCTGTCTTTTTCGCCTTTGATTTCGCTGTCAATCCAGCAGCCATCAATGAGATAGAAGGTTTTGGCGTCAATTTCCTTTTGATCAGGAGTTTTGAGACTCGATGAACCGGCATGTGACGAGCCGACAGGAGCCGGAGGTCTTACAAAACTTTGCGGGGCTGCCGCAGCCTTGAGCGAATTCATTTCCCGCGAAGCGCCGACTGCATCAGCACCATCCGAGAGATCCTGCAGGCGTTCCATCGAGAATTTGGCTTTGCCTTCTTCGAATGCAGCCGAGGGCATTGCATCGGGCACCATTGTCTGCCGAAGGTTGGGACCGAGCTGATCATTGTCTTCAAGCACCAGATAAGAAGTATAGGGTGTCAAAATACCGTAACGCTTGGCCAGGGTAATTATTTCGTTCTTCAATTCCTCGTCAGCGCCATTTTTTCGGATCTGATCGAGCAGAAAGCCGATTTTGCGGGTAGCCCAGATTTTGGCGACAAAGGCATTCTCGCTTTCTCTGGCCGGAAATTCTGCCTCGAATTCCATTTTTACCGGGCTGCCTTTGATGCTGCCGGTCAGGGTTATAAGTGCTGAACCGGGTTTACTGTAGCGCCCAAGCACCAGTATGTTGGAATCCTTGAATACATCGGTTATCTTTCTTGGATAGATCTGTGAGACCTCAACGTTGTTGAATTGCAGACCAACATCTGACAGCACCGGATAAGTCAATTTCGCGAACAGCGAAGACACTTTGATTTCGAGGTCTTCTTCTTCGGAAACGTAGTCGGAAACCCCGCCGTTCTGTTCGGCAAGATTATCGATGAGTTCAGCGTTGAGCTGGTCCCCGACTCCGAAAGTGAAGATACGTATGTTTTCGGTATTTTTACTGGCGGCAATTTTGAGAATTTCTTCGGGGTCAGTTTGTCCGGCGGTTGGCTTGCCATCGGTGACGAAAACGATGAATTTCGGATTTTTCGATTCGCTTTTGTTGAGAGCATTGATCGACATTTCCAGAGCTTCAGAGATATTGGTGCCACCCATGGCTCCGAGATTTTTGATGTGATTGAGGGCGCCCTCGCGGGTATCGGCATTCAGCGCAGTCAGGCCATTTTTGTAGGCTTCTGCTTCGGTCGAAAAATTGCACAGTAGAAAATTGCTGCCCTCTGATAGTGAATTGATACAGAATTCGAGAGCTTTGCGCGCCTGGTCGATCTTTTTGCCGGCCATGCTGCCGGAGGTATCCATGGCCAGTGCGACATCGATTGCCGGAGTTCTGGTTTCCTGGTCTTTGAGGGCAGGCGCCAGCATCAGCATAAAAAGACCATCTTCGGATGGGTCTGGCCGATGGCAGAGAGAAGTGACTGCCAGATCTTTTTTTGCAACGGAATAATAGAGAACAAAGTCTTTGTCGGGTCTTATTTTATCTGCTTCGAATCCGATTACTGCTTCGCGGTCATTCTTGCGACTCACAGATATTTTGTGAGTAGGAGAATATACCGAGGCGATCGGCAGGTCTGATTTGATGTGGGCTTCAATTGCCACGTCTTTCATGTCTTCCTGAGTATATTTTTCGATGTTTAGAGGGTAAACATAGCGAACCAGACCCCCTTCCATACGCAGAGCTTCCTGGTAGGCGAGTTTAACGTTCTTTTCACTGAGCGGATTGATCGGATAAATTCTGGTTTTGAATACGCCCTGACCCATGTATTCGAGAAGGCCGGGGTCGCGCATTTGTCTGACGATGTCTTCGTATATCTGGCGGGCTTTATCGGCATCAAGCAGTTCGCCCTGTGTCATTTTTCCTTCGACATCCATCGAAAAGCCGCTGATCGATGCGCTTATCGGCAGAGGAAAAACATACAGACCTTCAATGACGCGATTCTCATGGTTGTAAAATTTTTGATCGACCTGAGTGGCTGCGGCAAGATTGTTGATCTCGATCTTGACGTGATGCTTGGTGACCGACAAAGGCACGGTGAAATTGCTCACCGGGCTGGGTGCCGGACGCATGATTATTCTTGGTTGTGGCTCTTCAGGGTCGATCGGAAAAATGATGCCATCGGCAAAAACGGCACCGGTAAACAAAGAAAGACAAAAAACAACAACAATGGTGATCAGCTTTTTCATGTTTCCTCCCGTCAGGTTACGCAACCTTTAACGGCATAACATAAAACCGGATTTAAAAAAAGCACTATCGGGGTAATTAAGATTATTATTCGCTTGCCTGAAGCAGAAGATGGGCTTTAAAATAGGCATATAGTAAAAAAGCATAACAGGTAAAAAATGGGTTATCAGGATAAGCCTTACGAAATAGTACGCAGGGCATTGCAGGCAATTTATCAGGCCCCGGAGGACCCCGGCCTGTACATCGATCTGTTCAAATGCATCGCTGACTGGGAACATTTTGCGATCGATCAGGGGCCAGACGAAGGCCAGAAGATATTCAACGGCCTGATGAGCCTCTATGCCTTTCTTGAAAACAAAGGTTTTGCCGGCGAAGCTGAAAAGCTTCTGGTAAATATAATCGTTACTTTTCCCGAATACTATTTTCCAAAGTTGCCGCGGGCCAATCCGGGCGATAATGTCGATTACAATCTGTTCCGGGAGGCCAGAGAGGCTGCCCGGTTCAAAGGTGTGCCAGAAAAGCCGATGATGGCTCTGACAACTTTCGAAGAACAGTTTCGTAAAGCCAGTTTGAATTTGCCGTTGCTGGCTGCCGAAATTGCCTCCGGATCATTCTATCGCGATGGCCCGGGGCGTGCTGGTGAGCTTTTTCGCAGTTTTGCCGATGTCGTGACGCTTCTTCAAGAAACTTCAGCCAGAGATCCATTATGGGAACTAATGTTTCAGCTGAGTGTCAAGCTGAACAACAATGTCAGCAGTTTCAATCAGGCTTACCTGTTTCTGAAAGCTCTCGATACGATCAAGACGTCGCGGCCTGCCGGCTGGGTCCGTGATGAAATAGCCCGCAGCCTGTCATTTTTTCAGCGTAATTACTGCTGGAAGAACATCGATGATGGAATTCTGGCCGGCGATCACAAGAGCATTCTTTTCTGGGTCGATAAAGCTCTTACCCTCGTCAAGGAACCCTATGAACGCGATTATCTGTTAAAAATCCGGAGCGGCTCGGCATCTAAGGTTGAAAAGCCAAATCATCATTCAGAATTGCTTATCGCGCTGGTGATCTTGATCGTTGTTTCGGTCATCTTCATTTTGCGCAATGAATCAGATGTTAAGAGAAAACTGAATCTCGAAGCGACCCGCAAAGAGATACTTCAGGCAGTTAAAACCGGAGTCAGGCCCGATGAAGATAAACCGGTCGAAGAAAACGTTGTCCCGGTAATACCCTCTTCACCGCCAATTCGCACCCGCACTGGTCTCATGGAATACAGGCCGCCGCTCAAGCCACATGGCCGCAAACTCACACTTCCCGAGGTCAGGCACGCGGTTTTTCAGAAAGAGCGACTAGATCACCTCAAAAAGCAGAGTCTTTCGACAGCTGAAATGAAACTGGTTGCCGATCTCGAAAAAGACTGGAAAGACCGCTGCGAATTCTATGAATACAACAATGAAGATCGCGAGAAAGTCTACTGGGATCTGCAGATTCACAGCGTCAACCTGCAGCTCGATGTCATGGATATTCTTGCCGGCTGGCGCAGTGAACCTGATTTCACCGGTAAAATACTCAATTCAGGCACTCTGCTCGATTTCAACAATGCACTGCATTTTCAGATCGTTGTCAACAGGCTCAAGGAACTGGGGCTGCTGAAGCCGGCAGATGCGCCAAAATACTGGAACCAGGAATGCAGCCGCGCCCTCATGGAATTCAAGGCAACCCATCTGTCGGTTCAAAACTCGATCTGGGACCGAAAGACTCAGGATGCGATGTTTCCAGGGCTGAGATAAACGCCTGGGCCTCTTACATCAGCCCTCGCAGCAGGGCCAGACAGATTATCTGAAATCTTGTCGTCAGATAGTAGAGCACGGTGTCAAGACCCAGTACATCAAGCATCGCGTCAGCATTGTGCGGCGAAATAATCTTGCCGAGTATTGTAGTTCCGCTCAGAAAGACTATCATTCCAAGGAATATTACCTGCCCGAGTTCAAAGGAGGTAAGGTCATTGCCAAGCTTTTTGGCGGTACTCCAAACGAACCAGATGTACGCCAGTCCAACAAGAATCACCATGATCAGAGTAAGTATCTCGGCGTATTCCTGGGCTGCAATTATCGAGTAGAGTACCGCCATCAGCTTTCCTTTATCTGAGTTTTACGGCCAGTTCGGTTTCGAGCCTGCTGACCATTCTGGTTATCATCGGCTGAATTTCTTCATCGGTCAGAGTTTTCTTCTGGTCGCGGAAGGTCATGGCGAATGCCAGAGAGCGGCTGTTTTCCGGGATGCCTTTACCCTGATAGACGTCGAACAGGTAACAGTCTTCAAGCAGGGTTTTGCCTTCAGTAGTCAGAATTTTGACAATGTCACGATGCGCAACGCTGAGAGGAGCAATCAGGGCGAGGTCGCGTCGGATTGCCGGCAGTTCCGGAATCGGTTTCATTCTGCCTGCTCCTTCGACAGCTGCAGCGAAGCGGCTGAGGTCGATTTCCGCAATGAAGATGAACTTGGGCATTTTTTTGTTGTCGAGCAGATTCGGGTGCAGCTGGCCAAACTCACCAGCCGGCGATTTGCCCACCATGAGTTCCATCTGCATCGATGGGTGGAAAACGCTGCAGCTGCCCGGAGCAAAACGAATTTTGACCTTGAGAAGATCTGCGATGTTTTGAATCAGGCCTTTGACAGCAAACAGGTCGAAGGTTTCACCGCTGCGTCGCCAGTTTTTAGGATCTGCAGAACCTGAAAACCCGATGCAGAGCCTTGCGTGTTCTTCACTGAGACCACCAGCGGCCGGGTGAAAGGCTTTGCCTATTTCGAACAGTCTGAGGTTGAATTCGTCATTGAGAATATTTCGTTTCAGAGCATCGAACATGCCCCATTTGAGGCTGGTGCGCATAGCGCTGAGATCTTCAGAAAGGGGATTCTGCAGCATCAATGGTTTCTTTTCACAGAAACATGCATCTATCGAAGACGGTATGAAGCTGTAGGTCATGATTTCATTGAAACCGCACGAAACCATATGAGCCCGAAGGCGCTTTTCAAGCTTCTGCAGGGATGTCGGTAACTGCAGCACGGAAGTAATCGCAGGCAGAGTGGTTGGGATATTGTTGTAGCCATACATTCTGGCGACTTCTTCAATAATGTCTGCTTCAATACTGAGGTCGTGGCGGTAGGGAGGCACACTTACCACCAGGTCTTCGCCATCGCGTCTGGTGTCGAGCTTCAGCCGAAGCAGAAGGGTTTCTATCTGGGCAGGGCTCAGACTGACACCTATGATTCTGTTGACACGCCGGGTGCGAACTTTGATCTGGCGCAGAATTTCCGGTTTCGGATAAGCATCGGCGATGCCTTTTACGGCCTGTCCGCCGGTCATTTCTTTTAGAAGCCTTACTGCTTCGTTGAGGGCTATCGGCACATTGTCGATGTTGGTGCCTCTTTCGAAGCGGTATGAAGAATCTGACATAAGGGCAAGGCGTTTGGAAGTCCGGCGTACGGTAGTAGGATCGAAGAAGGCCGCTTCAAGCAGAATGCTCGTGGTAGCTTCAGTTACGGATGAATTAAGGCCACCCATGACGCCGGCGACTGCCATCGGCTTTTCCTGGTCTGCAATTACAAGCATCGAAGAATCAAGGCTGCGTTCAACCTTGTCAAGAGTTACGATGCGCTCGTCCTTGGCTGCCTGGCGAACAACGACCTTATGCCCGGCAACGAGATTATAGTCGAAAGCATGCATCGGATGACCGATATCGAGCATCAGGTAATTGGTAACGTCGACGACGTTGTTGATCGAACGGATGCCCGCTTTTTCAAGACGTTCACGCATCCAGTCCGGGGAAGGACCGACTTTAACATTGTGCATGACCCTGGCTCCGTAGCGGGGGCACAGTTCACGGTCATGAATGTCGATAGTTATATGCTCTGCAATCGCGCCTTCGCCATCTTCGTTGCCAAGCGGGTCACGATGCAGGGGCAGATTAAAGATCGCCGACAGTTCACGTGCGATGCCAAGATGTGAAAGGGCGTCGCCGCGGTTAGGAGTGATGCTTATTTCGAAAATCACTTCATCGAGCTTCAGTGCTTCTACGATGTTCTGGCCGATTTCTGCCTGCTCATCGAGTATGTACAGCCCGCCATGGTCTTCAGAAATACCAAGTTCCTTTTTGCTGCACATCATGCCTGAAGATTCAATGCCGCGAATCTTTGCTTTGCTGATCTCGAAACCAGAGGGAAGCCGGGCGCCGATCATCGCGACGGGAACCTTGTCACCGGCTTTCATATTGTTGGCGCCGCAGACGATCTGCAACGGGTGTCCGCGGTTGACATCGACGCTGCACAAAGAGAGCTTTTCGGCATCGGGATGGGGGTCGCGACTGAGAATTTTTCCGACGACCACATTGTTGAGATTTTTGCCGGGCTGAATTATTTCTTCAACCTCGAGGCCGGTCATGTTGAGGGCGTCGGCAATCTTTTCGGGGGTTTCGTTGATATCGATATAGTCTTTAAGCCAGCTTAACAGAACTTTCACTTGTTTTTACCTCAGAATTGTCTCAAGAAACGGATGTCGGAGCTGAAGAGGAGCCGGATATCGTTGATTCCATAGCGCAGCATGGCGATACGGTCAATTCCCATGCCGAAGGCGAACCCGGTATATTTTTCGGTATCGTATTTCACGGCTTCGAAAACCTTGGGATTGACCATACCGCAGCCCAGCACTTCCATCCAGCCGGTGCCTTTGCAGACCTTGCAGCCCTTGCCTTCGCAGAAAATGCACTGGATATCCATTTCGGCAGAGGGCTCGGTGAACGGGAAAAAGCTGGGTCTGAATCTGAACGGCCTTTTTCCAAACATGTTTTCGACGAACATCGCCAGAGTGCCCTTCAGGTCGCTCATGCTGATGTTTTCGCCTACGACCAGACCTTCCATCTGGTTGAACATCGGCGAGTGCGTGATGTCGCTGTCTTTGCGGAAAACCTTGCCGAGGCCGATCATCTTGAGCGGCGGATTGAGGGCTTCCATAGTGCGGATCTGTACCGGCGATGTCTGGGTGCGAAGAACCTGACCGGACTCAAGGTAAAAAGTGTCCTGCATGTCGCGGGCCGGATGATGGCTCGGTACATTCAGAGCTTCGAAATTATAGTATTCATCTTCTATTTCGGGACCTTCTGCCATGAAAAAACCCATCGACAGAAATATTTCGGCAACCTCATGAGCTACCTGCACTACTGGGTGAAGCGTTCCTGATGCCGGATAGATGCCGGGCATACTGTGATCTGGCTTCTCTGTATTCAGCTTGGCTTCCTGCTCTTTGAGGGCAAGGCTTCGCATGCTGTCGTCGAGTGACGCCTGAATCTTGTTTTTCAGCTCGTTAATGGCGGCTCCTACGGTTTTGCGTTCTTCGATAGAGAGCTTGCCAAGGCCTTTAAGCAGTTCAGTGACTTCACCTTTCTTGCCGAGGTATTTAACCCTGAGAGCCTCGAGTGCAGCGGTCGTGGTGGCGGCATCTTTTTCTGTGAGATATTGCTTTAACAGGTTTTCATGAGAATCAGACATTTGATCTCCTTATGTGTATGATCGTTCAACGCAGCGAGCGGTGGGCCCTTGCCCATTCATACAGGCAGATGGCTGCCGAGGTGGCAACGTTGAGTGATTCTACCTGTCCTTGCATGGGTATGGCAAGTCTGCTGTTACATTCATGTAAAATTTCTTTGCTGAGACCCTGACCTTCCTGGCCAAAAACCAGAGCGCATCTGGGTGGAAAAACGAAATCTGGAAGCGGCTGCCCCTCCATGTCGGCGCAGATGCAGACAATGCCATTGGTTTTCAGCATGCTGAGTAATTCGGCGGGTTCTACTTCTGAGGCGGTTGGCAATCTGAAACTCGAACCCATCGCTGCCCGGGTGACTTTGGGATTCAATGGGCTGCAACTGCCTTTGAGCATTACCAGAAGATCTACCCCCATGGCTTCAGCGGAACGCATGATCGTTCCAATATTTCCAGGATCCTGCAGCCGATCGAGAACCAGGACCAGCTTTGCATCTCTAATTGTCTTTTCCAGAGGTAAGGAGG